>JAFYJW010000055.1 GCA_017537925.1 Synergistes sp.
CGCCCTTTTTGCTGCCTGCAGGCAGCAAAATATCGCTGAGGCGCAAAGGATACCTGGCGGTTGTTATGCTGTTTTTTGCGTCCCGGTGCGCCGTGGCGTCGCCTTTATCCGCCGGAAGCCAGTACTTTACACGTATTTTCGGTTTTGTGATAAACTATTCAGATGTATTACAGGTTTGTTCCTGTGCGGAAGGAAGAAGTTTCATGGATGAACATCAGCAGCTTTCGTCTTTAGGCGCTTCCGTGCTTTCGGACGCCGAAGATATCTCGGACGATATGAGGGAATGGCGAAGGGATTTTCATCAGTTCCCCGAGCTTGCGTTAGAAGAGAATGTAACAGCTTCGAAGATCACGCGGGTGCTTAGATCGATTCCCGGGATGGAAGTCTATGCCGGCTTTGCGGTGAAGACCTGCGTCATCGGTGTGCTCGGTTCGGAAAAAGAGGGCCCTGCCCTTATGCTGCGCGCCGTGATGGACGCAGACGCAGGAGATGAACAGACCGGCCTGCCTTTCTCGTCATGTGTGCCGGGCGTCTTCCATTCCGCGGGGCACGACGCCGAGATGGCGTCCCTTTTAGGGGCCGCGGCAGTTCTTTCAAAATATCAGGATAAACTCAGTCACAAGATCGTCTTCCTCTTTCAGCCCTCGGGCAGCGGCCGCAGCGGCGCCAAGATCCTTACGGAAAACAAACTTATAGAAAAGTTCGATATAGGAAGAGCCGCGACTCTCAGCTGGGCTCCCGATCACGCATACGGAGAGCTGTTCACGCGCCGGGGCGTTATGACGGCGCTTTCCGACAAGCTGCATATAGATATCAGAGGGACGACCGGGCATGCGGCGCTGCCGCATACCGCGGTCGATCCCGTTATGATAGCCGCCAATATAATACTCACGATTCAGGCTATGCTGTCGCGTGAAGTTGACCCGCGCGAATCCGCGGTCGTTTCCTTCGGACAGATAGAAGCAGGAGAGGCATACAATATAATCCCCGGACAGGCAAATATCTGGGGAACTCTGCGCGCGTTCGATCCAAAAGTCAGAGATTTCGTGCAGACGAGGATAGAGACCGTGGCCCCCGCCATAGCCAAAGCGCTGCGCGGGCTTGCTTCGGTGGAGTACACGCGTAATTATGCACAGGTAGAGAATAACCCCGATATGCTTGAAGATCTCCTTCGTATCGGGGTTCCTTTTTTCGGGGAGGACGGCATATCGATGCTGGAGAGGCCGCTCCTGATGGGGGAGGATTTCTCGTTTTTCAGCCACATGGTGCCGTCGGTCTATATGCTGCTCGGCGCCGGGCTGGAGTACCCGCTGCATCATCCGCGCTACGATGTGCCGGAAAGCATGCTTCCGCTTTCGGCGGCATGGGAGGCGTATCTTGCCCTGACCCTTCCCGTGTGACGGAAGACGTTCAGGAGCGCCTGCCTTCGGAATAACAGACGATTGGTGTGATTCGTTTGGCTTCGAGACTGGATATCGTCATCAGAGACAATCTTAACAGGCTTCCCAACGAGCCGTTCATATGGTGGCAGAGGACATGGTGGAGCCGCGCAGCATTCCTTGAACTGGTAGGGGAGTGTGAGAAGAGGCTTGCCGCAAGCAATTTCAAAAAGGGGCAGCGCATTGCGCTGCTTATGCCGAACAGCCCCGTTATGCTTGCCACCGCCGTGGCTGTATGGCGCCTTGGCGGGGCAGTGGCGCTAATCGACTTCCGCTCCGGATATGCTCCGCTGATAAAACAGCTTTGTCATGCCGATGTTTTTGCCGCGCTTACATACCGCAGCCTCGGAGATATAGTTCCTCTGATATCCGAAGAGGGTATTCCGTGCGTCGTGATGAACCTTGATACCCTTGATGACAATATACCGGGGCGTCCCTGCTCCCAGGAGAGCGAGGACACCGCGGTCATCTTCTATACATCCGGCACCACCGGCGAACCCAAGGCCGTGCCTCTGACGCATGACAATCTTATGGCCTGCATTGAGGGCTGCGTCGAGCATATAGATATGCTGGGAGAGGACGACGTCTTCCTTAACGCGCTGCCCAATTCGAACGTTTTCGGATTTCTCTGCGGAGCGCTCCTGCCTCTCGTAAAAGCGACGCGGCAGGCAGTGCTCGCGTCATTTATGCCGGTCTCCGCCGCGATGGACGCGATAAAGCACGCGGAGGTCTCTATAATACCGGCTGTGCCCACGATGGTCGCTATGATAGCGTCGGCCGTTTCACACGGAGCCCCCGTTCCCTCGTCGCTGCGCTGCGTTCTTTCCGGCGCCGACCGCCTTTCTCCGGATATAGCAAGGCGGGCTTCGAAGATACTGGGCGTTCCTGTGCTGCAGGGCTACGGTCTGACTGAAGCCTCTTCCGTCGTCACGCTTCCTCCTTCGATGTCAGAGACAAAAGACGACAGCGTAGGCACCTTGCTTTCATGCGTGGAGGCCAAAGTATGCGGCGACGGCGGGGAAGAACTGCCATGCGGCAGCGAGGGCACGCTGTGGCTGCGCGGCAGCTCGGTAGCCTCCTGCTACTACCACAATGAGGCGCTGACCGCGGAACGCTACAGAGACGGCTGGTTCAACACCTGCGATATAGCGAGGTTTGACGAAGACGGCTATCTCTATCTTGTGGGACGCACAAGCGACGTAATATTTGTCGGCGGCTTCAAGGTCTATGCAAGAGAAGTCGAGAACGTGCTTGAGGAACACCCGCAGGTAAAGGAGGCCGCGGTGGTAGGAGTCCCGCGCTCGATAAGCGGCGAGATAGTAAAAGCCTATATCGTTCCGGCAGACGGCGAAAAGCCGCAGCCGAGGGCTCTGATGGAGTACTGCAAAAAGAAATTAGCGTACTATAAAGTGCCCCGCATAATAGAATTTGTGACGGAGATGCCGAGGTCGGAGACCGGAGAGATAGTTAAGAGAAAACTTTTTAAGGACTGAGAAAATGTTCGGATACACCTGCCGCGTGGTAAAAAAGATAAGCGGATATGAGAAAAAAACAGCTGAGGCCCTTTTGCAGAAAAGCGGCCTCATTTTTGAAGGCAGCCCCGATTATACCGCGCTTGCCGAAGACAGCGACGAAAATGTGATAGCGACCGCGAGCCTTGCCGGAAATGTGATAAAGATGGTCGCGGCCGACGCCGAATGGCAGGAGGCGGGTCTCTCGTCTGTCGTTATCTCGGCGCTTATGCAGGCGGCGCGATCCGACGGCATATACCACTTCTTCATCTTCACCAAACCGGATACCGCGGAGAAATTTGCGGGACTCGGATTCAGAAAGCTTGCCGCCGCCGATAAGAGCGTGCTGATGGAATGCGGCGTGCCCGACGTCAGCGATTACCGGAAAACGCTTGAAGCAGAACGTGAAAAAAACGGCGGACCGGCTGCCGCTGCCGTAATGAACTGCAACCCTTTCACACTGGGGCACCGCTTCCTTATAGAGGAAGCCGCGTCGCGTGAGCGCGTATTTTATGTGATCGTCGTCGCGGAAGACGCTTCGGTGTTCCCGTTTGAAGACCGCATCTCGCTCGTTCGCGCGGGCACTGCCGATATCCCCAATGTCAGTGTGCTGTCGAGTGCAAATTACGCTGTCTCCGCCGCGACGTTCCCGTCGTATTTCCTGAAGGATCGTGCCGAGATGTCCGTAGCGGGCGTTCAGGCTGAGCTTGACGCGCGTCTCTTTGCGTCCCTCTTCGTGCCGTCTCTTTCGCTGACAAGGCGTTATGTAGGGACGGAACCTTTCTCCCGCGTAACGGAGCTTTACAATGAAACGCTGAAAAGAGTCCTGCCGCCGGCAGGCTGCGAAGTGACCGAGATCGAAAGAAAGAGCGCTGAAGGGTGTGCGATATCCGCATCGCGCGTAAGGGCC
>JAFYJW010000056.1 GCA_017537925.1 Synergistes sp.
CGCAGGGAAGCGCGGTCCCGGCGGCCGGAGGCGCGGGCGGTCCCGGCGTGGTAATAATCGAGTGGTAGGAGGTGCGCGCTTATGTGGGCATTTGCTGAATACGATCTGACCGTTATCCAAGGGCAGACGGCGGGGTTTTCATTCGCGTTTAAGGATGAAAGCGACACAGCAATTAATCTTTCGGGCTATTCCGCCGAGTGCAAGATCCGCAACAACGGCGGAGATTTGGTTGTCTCCATGACGGCGGCAATAACGGCCGCTGACGGCCTTGTTTCGCTGTCACTAACTGATGTGCAGACGAAAACACTTCCGACGGGAACGCTCTATTATGATTTGGCGCTCGAAAAAAGCGGTGTCGTCGAAAAGCCGCTTCGCGGAAAATTCATAGTGCTGCGGGGTGCCTCCAATGTCTGAGCTGGTCAAGATAGTAGTGAATGAACAGCCTGTCAGGATATGCAAAGTATCACAGAGCTATCTTGTCGTGACGGACAAATCGACGGACAAATCGCAGGCTTTGGGCGGAGTGTCCGGGAATGTCACTATCGATGCGTCCCTCGGCAATGTCGTGTCGCTGGTGCGGAACGGCGCCATTACGCTCTCTCTCACAGGCTCGGCGGGCGCGGGCGAAGTCTGCGTGCTGACGCTCGTAGTAATGGCAGGAACTTCTAACGCTGATATCACATGGCCTGATACGGTCCTGTGGGACCACGGCGCGAAGCCTATGCTGACAAACAGCGGCATTGATATGTTCAACCTGTTCCAATTCAATGGCGTTGACTGCTGGTACGGAACGGTAGTCGGGCAGGATTTTCAGGTGCCTATCTCATGATATGGTCAAGGGTGGTATCAAGCATACATAAGCAGTCCCCGCTGTATCTCTATAATGAAGGCGACGAGTGCGAGGCTCGCACAGGCGGCTGGATTGTGGCAAAACCTGTGGAGAGCTACTACTCCACAGACGCTTTCGATAAAGGCGCGGATTATCTCCAGTGCGGCGATGTAGACACGAGCAGCGCAAAGTGCTGCGGCGTGATAACGCGCAACACTTTTGATTTGTTGAGCTACAGCAAGCTTAAAATCGACTATGCTTACACTGATATCTGCACGGCAGGAAAAAACGCTAACCCTAATTATATCGGAGTGGCAAGGGTGGCCGTAACACCGTGCGCCGTGTCATATTATCCCAAAACATCAGCGTCAAAAACTTTAACAACCACGAGGAAGCCTTACAGCAATATAGTGAGTGACGCTGAGGAATATCCGACATCGACAGATGTTGCACGGAGGATATTCACGGTCGACCTGAGCGCGATAACGCAAAATCGCGGTTATCTCAGAATAATCACTCCAATGATATGGCTGCGGCTGAGGCGTAAATCAAGCGAAAGCACAGTATCTTCCAGCAACGGCCTGACTTACGTCGGCAAGCTCCGTATCTATCGCGTTTGGGCGGAGGTGTGAGCATGAAGATTGACATAGCGTTCATTGCGGTATGGGGCGGCGCGCTTATCGCCGGTCTTTTCTTTTTCTGGGGGATAATTTTTCGATTGATAACTTAGGGGGGATCCAAAATGAATGACGAAACGCTTGAGTTGACATTGGAGCGGCTGACGACGCAGCTTGAGAAGTTCGAAGAAAAGAACACATCCTCGCACAAGGAACTGTTCAAGCGACTATCTGAAATAGAGAAGACGCAGGCGCGGCTCGACGTTGTCACAGGTGGGGTCCTCTTCATCGGCGGACTCGTCACGGGGGTTATCCTGCCTAAGCTGTTCTGAGGAGGTAAAAACAATGAATAAAATCAGGATGCTATTAGTAAAGCTTGCTGCCGGCGCCGTCTCATCTCTGAAACTATGGGTACTCCAGATGGTCATGGAGGCCGAAGATGAAATCCCCGGCGGCACGGGCATGGAAAAGCGAGCCTATGTAGTGAAGCGCCTCGACGAAATAGTGAGGCTGCCGTGGTATTTGGAGCCTTTCGACGGGCCGGCTTTTGGGATGCTCGTGGATCTGGCATGCAATAAGCTGAATCTGCTTGTAGGACACAATTGGAATGAAGCTAAACTCACTCCGGAGCAGGAGCAGAAAATAGCCGCAGTTATGGATGTCCCTGCGGCTGTTGCGGAAAAGGCCGTTTCGGATATTACGGGTGCTTCTGAGCGCATCGAATCGCTGTACGAGAAATACGGTCATGAGCTGGACTAAGGCTATAGCTTTTGTCTTTCACTGGGAAGGCGGCTATGTCAATGACCCGCTGGACCGCGGCGGCGCGACGAACATGGGGATCACGCAGGGGACGCTTTGCGCAGCCTATACCGCTAAGATCGTCAGCCACAACGATATCCGCAGGCTGACAAAAACCGAGGCTGCGACTATCTACCAAGCCAAGTACTGGAACCCGTACCAGTGGAATCAGTACGGCGAGCCGGCAGATATGATACTGTTTGACATATCCGTGAACAACGGCCTGGGCAATATGGCAAAACTGGCACAGAGAGCTTGTGTGTCGTTGGGGCAGAACATCGTGATCGACGGCAAATGGGGTTCGAAGACACGCGCAGCGCTGTACACGTTGGCATGGTCCAAGGGCGCTGCACTGTCAAAGATGCTTCTGACCAAGCGGCTGAACTTCTACGACGCCATCGTCGCGTCGAGGCCGAGTCAGCAGAAGTATCTTGGCGGGTGGCGCAACAGGACCAACGATCTGGCCAGGAAGTGCGGGATCAGACTGTAAGCTGTTCGGAATTTCCGAACAGTTGAAAGTTAGCGCGCGGAGGGGGGTGGACGTCAAAGATACCTGACACTCTTATTTATCCTCCATCTATATCATGTACCGTACACAGTCAAACGCCGGGGCGAAAGCCCCGGCTATTTTTTTGCTTATTTTTTTGAGTGACCGGTGAGTGACATAAAAAAACCGCCTCCGGAGGGAGGCGATTTATTCAGTCATAATGGTGGGCGATAGAAGAATTGAACTTCTGACCTCTTCCGTGTCAAGGAAGCGTTCTACCTCTGAACTAACCGCCCATTCCTGACAGAAAGAAATTCTACAGCGGAAAGACCTTCCTGTCAACTCCGTATCGGAAATTGCGGACTGCTCGTCCGCCTATGACCTTGCCTCCTGTATCTGTGCCGTGAGCGTGGAGGCAAGCATTATCGCGCAGCCGAGCAGTTCTCTGGCAGTGAGAGACTCGCCGAGGAATATAAAGCCCGCAAGCGCAGCGAAGACCGACTCGGAAATAAGTATGATGCTTGCCTGAACGGGCGGCACATAGCGCTGAGCCGCCATCTGCATCGTATAGGCAACGCAGGTGGATATAAGCCCCGAAAAGGCCAGCGGCTTCCATGAAAGGATTATTTCATTCATATGCGGCGTTTCCATCGACACGGCAAAGAGCAGGGATAAGACTGCGACGGTCGAGAACTGCAGCGCAGAGAGCTTGAAGGCGTCGAATTTTTGTGCGAAGCGGCCGCATACTATGATATGCAGCGCCCAGAACAAAGCTCCTGCAAGCGTCAGCGCGTCTCCGGGCCCCACAGAAAAGTCTCCCTTTACGGATATCAGGTAGAGCCCTACAGTGCTTGCCGCTATCGCAATGATAGTGGACTTTGACGGCACTTTGCCTGAAAAGAGCCCTAAAATCGGTACTAAGACGATGTACATCGCGGTTATGAAAGCGGATTTGCCGGCGGTGGTGTACAGCAGCCCCACCTGCTGAAAGGCGGTCCCCGCAAAGAGCGCGCAGCCGCAGATGACGCCGGGAATGAGGCAGGAAGCCCAGTCGGAGGCAAAGGCTTCGTCCTCAGGCATGACGTCTCTTCTTCTGCCCATGAAAGCGGCAAAGGGTATAGTGAAGAGGGAGGCCAGGAAGTATCTCGCGGCGCAGAAGGTGAAGGGGCCTATATGCTCCATTCCTACTATCTGCGCTACGAACGACGTACCCCATATGAACGCTGTCAGAGTGAGCATCAGCAGCGCTGCGATGCGGCGGCTTTTCATTTTGTATGACCCCTCTCAGAAAATTCCTGCTGCCAGGTCAGGCGTTAAAAATAAATGATATGCCTTTCGTCAGTTGTTTTCAACCACGGCAATCTCTTTCGGCGTGAGGCCGTAAAGGCTGTAGACGAGGCGGTTGGTCTCTCTTTCCGCTTCGCGGATCTCAGCGGGCAGAGAACCGTATTTTGCCGGAGGATTCTCGGCGTAGAGCCCGCAGAGCTTTTCTCCCATCTCGGCTATTTTGTTTGCCGTTTCTTTTGCCTTCGCGCTTTTCGGCGATGCTATCGGGAGGTTTGCGATCACAGATGGACGCAGCTCGTAGTAGTTGTTCAGCAGCTCAGGCGAGACCGCGCGGAAGACAAAATCGAGCAGACGGGAGTTCAGCAGCGCCGCAAGGAAGTAGCTGCCGCTGTCTATCATGCAGCATTTATCGTTGACATAGACGCCGCGGCTGTCGAATGCCGCTGAGATGTTCCTGCATATTATCGGCATCACTATCTTCTTGTCGCGGAAGACGCTGTAGTAGCTGCAGGGGCGCAGCTCCCACCAGTAATCGCCGCGGTCCCTGCGCGCGGATGCCTTTGCTTCAAAGCGCGCCAAGTGTGACGCAAGGCGCGGATGGTTTTTGGCAAACCACATATAGCCGTCCGAGAAGCCGCTCATGCCGTTCGTGTAGCCTTTGGGCATGAATATCAGGTATTTTTTCTCGGCCGGGATGTAGTAGCGCTTTATGTCGCGCCCGGAGTAGAAGGGCACGATAAGCTCCTCGGAGGCGGGTTCTTCTTTTGCCAGAGCAAGAGCCGTTTCCTCCGGCAGCACGAAAGCTTCGTTCAGCCCCGTTAAGATGCCGCGGTACACCTTGCCGAGCCCTGCCTGAGAGAAGGGCCTGTTTTCGGCGGTGAGCTTGCGGATAAGCTTCTGCGCTTCCGTTCCTCCCACGGTTATCTGTGCTGCCGCGTTTTCTTTGACGGGGGCAAATTCTCCTTCAAATAGTGAAAGCGCAGGCGCCTGCAGGTCCAGTGATGAGTCCGCGAAGCGCGCCGCGTCGGGCTGCGGCGTCCTGAAGAAGAATATCGCAGAGAGCGCCGCCGTGGAGCCTCTGAGTTCACGCGGCTTTCCAAGCTCCATAATCATATACGGCTTGTGGAACGAGAAGAAATCCCTGAGCCCTTCGCCGTATTTTGTCTTCATCCATTTGTCTGAGACAAGCATCGCGGAAGAGCCCTGCTCCGAGAGCATCGAGTAGGATTTTTCCACATAGTAGCAGTAGACGTCCGAATTGAAGCGTGACGACGAGTAGCCGAAAAGCAGCGGCTTGAGCGTTGAGAGCTGCCCTCCGCGCAGATGCGGCGGATTGGATATTATCAGGTCAAATTCCAGGTTCTCAAATATATTGTCTACGAGCACGCTGCCCCATACAAAGCGCTCTTCCGGAAGCTTTATGCCTGGACAGAGTATCCTGAGCCTTGCCTTGAGTATATCAATAGCCGCCGCGCTGCAGTCCGTGGCGTACATCGAGTTTTCAAGGAAGCGGCGCAGGAAGGTCTCTTCTGTCCTGTTCTGCTGCGAAGGAAGATATCTGTTGAGACTCAGGCGCGCCGATGCGGTTATTTTTGCCGCAGCGACCGCAATATCTCCGCAGCCGCAGGCTATATCGCAGAAAAGGATGCCTTCGAGCGCGGAATCGATGTCACGCGCTGCCTGAGCTATCGGGGTGTCGTCAAAGAGTATCGTATCCTGCGAGAAATAGCCGTCAAGAGCGGCGGGGGAGAGTCCGCAGGTCTTCATCAGGTAGTTCTTTATGCCCTGCGTCACGGTCATGTCTATGACTTCGGGCGGTATTATGACTCCGCGCCGCGTCTGCGATACGAGCAGCATGGATATGAAGCCGCTGCCGCCGGCGGGGGCTACCGCGAGCAGCACAGCGTCGCAGGCTTCTTTTTTCATATATGAGAGGATGAAAGCGCGGCATTTTTTCTCGGAAGATTGAAGATCTGCGCCGGGAACGAGCTTTACAAGGATGCAGTCGGCGCGTCCGCGTCCTTCGGTTTCCCTGCAGCGCGACAGGAGCCGATAGGATGATATCGTGTCTTTCAGCGCAGCGGGGATATGCATGCCGGAGCGTATCCACTTCTCAGATGTGGAAGCGTTGGGGAAAAGCTCCGCCATCAAAGCGGAAAAGCTTTCGTTGGAGAAGGTGTCCTCCGATAATTCTCTGTTTATGACAAACTCGTCGCTCTCCAGCATCGTATTCCCCCCATACGGCTTCATCCATATTAAATGATAATACATAAATTAAAATATTGACACATTTGAAAAAGCCGAATGGGCAGAGAAGAGTGAAAAAATTCCGCGGTATACTGCGGGCATTGCCCGGGGCGCTTATTTCAGGCGAATCACCGGGCAGGGGTTTGAATATACGGTTTTTCTCCGCCGTATGAGACTTCATATGTGGCAAGGTCTACTATCATGCCGTCTTCTGCAGGAGTCACATGCGTGTTTTCCGTGCTCAGGTTCTCTAAGAAATGTTTTCCCTCAGGCGCAGTCATTGTCGAGCAAAGGTGCGTAAAGACTGCGTGCTTTGCGTTGAGGCCGGTCAAAAGCTCTTTTGCTTCCGCCACGGAGATGTGGTCAAGGCGTTTTTTCCTGTCGGGGAATGTTGTGTTGACCGAAACAAAACTGCAGTTACGGTATCTTTCCGTGAACGACGGCAGCATTCTGCTGTCGCTTATCATGCCCCACTCAGGCAGCCCCGGCGTGCGGAATATATAGCCGTAGCATTCCGATGTCCCGTGAAGGTGCAGAACGGCTTCTGCGGTAAGGTTTGGCGTAATTTTTATTATCTTGCCGTTATGCGGCCTTTCTATGCGCGCGGCTCTTTCCTGGGAGTATCTCATAATAACGTGGTCATCGCCCGACAGAGCGTCGGAGGGCGCTATTATAAGGCCATTTTTTTTGAAACCTCCGCCGGTCATGCATTCTATCATCACATTGGCGTCTCCGCTGTGATCTATATGTTTATGAGTCAGCAGCACGAAGTCGAGTTCTTCCGGTGAAAGAGAGGGAACTGCGGCGCAGACGTGCGCGAGGCTTCCGGGGCCCGGGTCTATTATGCCCTTTGCGCCGCCGCAGCAGATCCATATGCCGCCGGTGCAGCGTTGCTGCCTGATCATTGAAAAGCGCCCTCCGCCGCTCCCGATGTATCTTATGAAATTTTCAGGGTATGGACTTGCAGTCATATTCTTTCACCTCTCAGCAGGAATACATGCTGCTGCAGCGTCTGAGCTCTTTTCTTCTTTCGGCCCAGTCGGGGCAGTATCCGGCGACAAGCGACCAGAAGGCTGGGGAGTGGTTCATCTCAAATAGATGGCACAGCTCGTGTATCATCACATATTCCATCAGGTGCGCAGGCAGCATAGCAAGGCGCAGGCTGAAGGTCATGCTGCCGGAAGCCGAGCAGCTCCCCCATATGCTGCTTACATCTTTTACATTCACGCGCTTCGGCCCCGCGCCTATTTTTTTGCACCATGCCGGGAATTCATCCTGCAGGATGCTTCTTGTCCTGCGCGCGTAAAAATGCGAAAAAGCGCTGTGAGCCGCAGCTTTGTTTTCAAAAGGCGCCGAAATAAAGGCGCTTCCGTCGAAGCGGAGCGGCCCGTCGGATATCCTGAGCGGGTACGGTTCCCCGCGGCAGAAAAAGCTGTCTCCGTCCGTATAGCTGTGCTCTCTGCGCATGCCGGCCGCTTGTCTTTTGCGGAGCTTATTTATGACGCGCTCCGCATCCTTTTGAAGGACGGCCTCCAGCTCTTTGCGCGATGCGCGCTGCGGGGCGGCAATAAAATAACCGGCGCCATCGAAGCCGATGGCGATGGTTTTTCTTCTTGCGCTTCTTTTTATCTCGAAGCTTATGCCGTTTATTACGATGCAACTCTCTTTCATGGAAATATTATAACAGAGTTTATAATAGTTATATCTGCTGCTGTCAGATTTACTGCGGGGGCAGGATGATTTTTTGCAAAAGGAAGATGTGGATGGCATCTGAAAGATACAGCGTCCGTGCCTATACTGAGGGCAAAAGCAAAAGAGCTGCGGCGGATAAAGCCCCGGCGCCGAAGCGCGGCGCTTTCCTGCCGGTATCGAAGAAGGACATGGACGCGCGCGGATGGGACGAGCTTGACGTCCTGGTGATCACAGGGGACGCCTATGTGGATCATCCGAGCTTCGGACATGCGATCATAGCGCGCTGGCTGGAAGCCCACGGCTTTCGCGTCGGTGTGATCTCGCAGCCTGACTGGCGCGGCAGGGACGATTTCCTGAAGATGGGGCGTCCGCGGCTGGGCGTCATGCTTTCTGCCGGCAATCTTGATTCGATGCTTAACCATTACACGGCCGGAGGAAAGAAAAGGCACACGGACAGCTATTCTCCCGGCGGGCAGGCGGGGCTGCGCCCGGACAGGGCTACGATCGTATATTGCAACAGGGTGCGGGAGCTGTGGGGGGATATTCCGCTCGTGATAGGCGGCATAGAGGCAAGCCTGCGGCGCCTGGCGCATTACGACTGCTGGAGCGACAGCGTGCGCCGCTCAATTCTTGTTGACAGCCGTGCGGATCTGCTGGTGTACGGGATGGGGGAGCTTGCGTCGCTTGAGATAGCGCGCCGCCTGGCGGACGGGGAGAGCGTTTCGTCTCTGCGGGATATAGCGGGCACCTGCTGGAAAGCGCACGGAGCAGACGCGGCAAAGGACGCCGTCATACTTCCGTCGTTTGAAGAAGTGTCGCAGGACAAAAGAAAGTTTGCCGCCGCATTTAAACTCGCTTATGACGAGAACGACGCGCTGCGCGGAAAAAGAGTGATACAGGATCAGGGCGCATGGTTCGTCGTGCAGAACCGCCCGATGCGGCCGCTTTCCACCGAAGAGATGGACCGCGTTTACGCTCTGCCCTATGTGCGTGCGTGGCATCCCGATTATGACGCAAAAGGCGGGGTCCCGGCTCTCGAAGAGGTCAAATTCAGCATAACGACGCACCGCGGCTGTTACGGCGAGTGCGGTTTCTGCGCGATATCGTCGCATCAGGGGCGCATCATACAGCGCAGGAGCGACGAATCGATAATAGAAGAAGCAAAGCTTCTGACGCGGCTGCCGGGCTTCAAGGGCTATATACATGACGTTGGCGGCCCTACCGCGAACTTTACGGCGCCGCAGTGCGAGGCGTCCGTAAAGCGCGGCGCCTGCCGCGGCCGCTCATGCCTTTATCCGAAGCCGTGCGCGAAGCTGCGCGCGACGCACGAGGACTATATTGCGCTGCTCAGAAAGCTGCGCGCTCTGCCGAAGGTAAAAAAGGTATTCATCCGCTCGGGGCTGCGCTATGACTATATACTGGCGGACAAAAAAGGCGGATTTTTAGAGGAGCTCTGCCGCTGGCATATAAGCGGCCAGCTCAAGATAGCGCCTGAGCACATAAGCCCGAAAGTGCTGCGCTATATGCGCAAGCCGGGGCGTGCCGTGACCGAGGAGTTCCTTAAGATGTACGCAGATATGAATAGAAAGCTGGGCCTTAAACAGTTTATCGTGCCATATTTTATTTCGGCCCATCCCGGTTCCGGGCTGAAAGAGGCTGTCGAGCTTGCGGAGTTTATTCGCGACAGCGGCCTGCATCCGGAGCAGGTGCAGGATTTCACGCCTACGCCGGGCTCACTTTCCACCTGTATTTATTACACCGGACTCGACCCTGAGACGATGGAAGAAGTCTATGTCCCGAAGAGCGCCGAAGAGCGAAAGATGCAGCGCGCGCTGCTTCAGTTCTGGATGCCGCAGAACAGGGAATATGTAAAAAAAGCGCTGATAAAAGCGGGGCGCAGGGACCTTATCGGAAACGGCCCGAAAGCTCTCGTGCGCTGAATATCACCCACCGCACAGCGGTAGATTTTCAGACGCAGAGAGCCAGAGTGAGGTCGTTGACATTCGTTCCGGTGGGGCCGGTGACGACAAGCCCTCCGCAGGCTTTAAGAGCGTTGTATGAATCATTGTCTTGAAGCATGAGAAGGGGAGCGATTCCCGACTCTTCAAGCGCGTTCCATGTACCGCCGTCAACTATGCCGCCGGCCGCGTCTGTAGGGCCGTCCGTTCCGTCTGAGCCTGCTGAGAGTATCAAAGTGTTTTCCATGCCCGATATCAGTTTTGCGGAATGCAGCGCCAGTTCCTGATTTCTCCCGCCTTTTCCGCTCCCCTTGACAGTCACCGTCGTTTCGCCGCCCATGATAAGCGCGCACGGACGGATGCGGGATGAGTTTTTATCTTTGAGCATCCTGATATGCCTGACCAGCAGTTCGGAAGCTTCTTTTGCCTCTCCCCGCAGGTCGTCGGTAATAAGATATGTATCGTATCCGAGTTCTTTTGCTCTGCGTACCGCAGACGAGCACAGTTCTCTCACGCTTCCGGCGATCGTCGTTGAAACATTGTCTAACGATGCGGGCGGTTTTTTATCAAGCAATTCGGTCATTTTAGATGATAGATTAAGAGAATACTTCTCTGCCAGAGCACGGGCTTCCGATGCTGCGGAATGGTCCAAAACGGCGGGGCCGGAGGCTATACTGGACAGGTCGTCCCCCAGTACGTCCGAAAGGATGATCTGGTGGATGCGGGCCGGACTGCAGTGCTCGGCGAAGCGCCCGCCCTTGACTGCGGAGAAGCGTTTTCTGACGGTGTTTATTTCGTTGATATCGGCGCCCGATCTGAGAAGCTGTGAGTTCAAGTCCGCTATCTCGGCCGGCGTGACTCCAGGCAGCGGCTTTTCAAACAATGCCGAGCCGCCTCCCGATACGAGAAAAAGTATATGATCGTCTTCGCTTAGCCCTTCGGTGATCTTCAGTATATATTCCGTCGCGGCAAATGTGTTTGCGTCGGAAACAGGGTGTCCCGCCTCGAATATTTTCAGTCCCTCTATCGGGCCGCATGAATGACCGTATTTCGTTATGACGGCCCCTCGTATTTCTTTGCTGGCAAGGCAGGATACCGCGGTTTTTGCCATCCTCCATGCGGCTTTGCCTATGGCAATAACAATGATTCGTTCGGGGAGGCTGCACTTTTCAAGAGCCTTCCTGACAGCCGTGTCGGGCAGGGAATCTTTTACTGCGGAAAGAAATATATCCAAAGCGTCTGATCTTAGCTGGCCGTCTGCCATTTTTGCGCTCCCCCGAAAGCCGGATGATATCTTTTTAGATTATATCAATAACAGGTATTGATTCTTTTAGCGCTTTTTACGGATATTTTTTGCGGAGTGAAGAGCGGGGGAGGATAAATAAAAACGGCCGGCGTTATGCCGGCCGGATAATGTCTGGAGCGGAAGACGGGATTTGAACCCGCGACCCCAACCTTGGCAAGGTTGTGCTCTACCCCTGAGCTACTTCCGCGTCTGTCTCTTATAGTGGTGGCGGGACCCAGAATTGAACTGGGGACACACGGATTTTCAGTCCGTTGCTCTACCTACTGAGCTATCCCGCCGTCTCAGCCCGGACAGAAAAAGTGGCGGAGCTGACGAGACTTGAACTCGCGACCTCCGGCGTGACAGGCCGGCGCTCTAACCAATTGAGCTACAGCTCCGTACTAACTGATGTGCCGATGCGAGAGCAAAAAATGGAGCGGAAGACGGGATTTGAACCCGCGACCCCAACCTTGGCAAGGTTGTGCTCTACCCCTGAGCTACTTCCGCGTCTGTCTCTTAAAATGGTGGCGGGACCCAGAATTGAACTGGGGACACACGGATTTTCAGTCCGTTGCTCTACCTACTGAGCTATCCCGCCATCCAAGCGGCGGACAGATAAGTGGCGGAGCTGACGAGACTTGAACTCGCGACCTCCGGCGTGACAGGCCGGCGCTCTAACCAATTGAGCTACAGCTCCACGCATCGTCCTTATGGTGGGCGGGATAGGTTTCGAACCTACGACCCTCTGCGTGTAAGGCAGATGCTCTCCCGCTGAGCTACCCGCCCAACTTTCCACCGTCGTACCGCATCAGCGACAACGGAGTTAATTATACTTTTTTTCGTCAATATGTCAACCGCTCAGAAGTTTTGATGGCCGGTCACTTTTTTGACAGTTCCGCAAAAGTCCGGAAAACGGCATGTCCGTTCCGGGCTGCGGACATAATAAAAGAACGCCTGTGTATTTTCCAGGCGTGACCCGCGTAAAAAGAAAATATATAATATCCGCAGGCTTATTTGGAAAAACCGTTTTCTTCGCGGACTGTCCTGCGAAAACAACGCAGGCACGAAAGGAGCTGGTAGATAATGGACGCTGTCAAATGGACGGCAAACAGCATCTCTGCGGCAGACGGTGCGGACGCGCGCATAATGTCGCGTGTTAATGTCGCTGCGGCTCGCTGTTTTCATCAGAGTTTTCCGCAGTATGCAGAAACGCCGCTTGCGGCTTTGAACGCCCTTGCCGGATTCTACGGTGTTAAAAATATTTTTGTAAAAGATGAAAGCTTCCGCTTCGGCTTAAACGCTTTTAAAGTCCTCGGAGGTTCATACGCGATGGCCCGCTGCCTTGCAGACTTTACGGGGCGCCCCGCTGAAAGCCTCACTTACGACGTCATTACTTCGCCGGAATTCAGAAAAGAGAGCGGGGAACTGACGTTTTTCAGCGCCACCGACGGGAATCACGGCCGCGGGGTAGCGTGGTCAGCAAGGATGCTTAAGCAGAAGGCCGTTATACTGATGCCGAAAGGCACGCAGCGTTCCCGCTTTGAAAATATCAGAAAAGAAGGCGCGGAGGTCACGATAGAGGATCTGAATTACGACGGCTGCGTGCGCAAAGCGGCGAAGAAAGCTAAAGAAACGCCTAACGGCGTGCTGATTCAGGATACAGCATGGGATGGCTATGAAGAGATTCCTTCCCGGATAATGCAGGGCTACGGCACCATGGCGGCGGAAGCTGACGAGCAGTTCCTTGAAGCGGCGGGCGCTTTCCCTACTCACGTTTTCATACAGGCGGGAGTCGGTTCTCTTGCCGCTGCTGTGGCGGGCTATTTCGCGGATAAATACGGGGCTGCCGCGCCGCGCGTCACAGTGGTCGAGGCAGACCAGGCTGACTGCATTTACCGTTCGGCGCTTGCGAATGACGGCTCTATACGCACGGTGGGCGGCGCGATGCATACGATGATGGCGGGTCTCGCATGCGGAGAGCCGAGCACGACGGCATGGCGGATACTTAAAGCATATGCGTCTGCGTTTGCGTCTGTTCCGGACGCGGCGGCGGCTGTCGGCATGCGCGTGCTGGGGGCTCCGCTGCCGGGCGATCCGCGCGTGATATCTGGGGAGTCGGGCGCAGCGCCGGCGGGGCTGCTTCATCTGATGATGACGGAAAAATATCTGGAGCCGCTGCGCAGGGCTCTGGATATAAACAAATATTCCCGCATACTGCTTTTCTCGACGGAAGGAGCCACCGATCCGGAGAACTACCGCAGGGTCGTATGGGAAGGCACTGACGGCTACGGAGATTGAAGATACGAATCCGGCAGATATATAAAACGCCGGAAAGCCGACTGCCGTGCGTCAGCGCTTCCGGCGTTTGATTCATTTAGCATTGCCCGCCGCAAGGAGGGTCTTTTCGTTATGCGTGCCGATGCGTGAAAGCGGCAGGCCGCGGCGCGCATTCAGCCGATGAAATGTGTCAGCGGACGAAATTTGTCTTTGTCCACTTTTCCTTTTCAGGCAGCCCGTATTTTTCTTTGCCGAGCGCTATGCTTTTCATGAGGAATGTCATGTTGCGCGCGAGGATACGCATCGTCTGAAGCCCCTCCGCGTCCTGAGCGGCTTCTCCGGGTACTGCTCCGTGCACGCTGTTCCAGTACTGGCTGGAAGCTATCGGCATGCCGGAGATCGTGAAGTACTTGTTGAGCTCGTCAAATGTTGCTGACAGTCCGCCGCGGCGCGCTACGACCACAGAGGCTCCGACTTTCATGGCTCTGTCGAACTTTGAGCTCGTACTGAAGAAGAGACGGTCAAGGTAGGCTATCAGCGTTGCGTTCGCGGATGCGAAATATACCGGAGTCGCGACGACAAGGCCGCTGCACTCCTCAAAGAGCGGCGCGGTCTCGTTCACGATATCGTCGAATGCGCATTTTTTCTTCGCAGCGCAGGCGCGGCAGGCAATGCATCCGCGGACGATCTTGTTCCCTACATGCACCAGTTCCGTTTCGACGCCTTCAGCGTCAAAAACTCTGCGCATTTCGTCAAGAGCGAAAAATGTGTTGCCTTTCGCGTTGGGGGAGCCGTTTACCATCATTACTTTCATATGCTTTGTTCCTCCTTCTCTGGATACGAGATATTTATAATCGTTTTTTTACTATGATAGCGGCGTTTTTCATGCCTCAGACTTTGAATATCCACCTGCGGAAGCCCTCGGCCGACTGGCGGATAAAATGTTCTTCGCGCATCATTGTGTTCTCGGGCAGTTTTTGAAGCTTTAAAAGCTCCGGGTCTTTTGCTTTTAATATAGCAACTGCTTCGTCTGGACCTGCGGGATGTTCTTCGCTTATAACATTATGCCAGAGCGTCATCTGCCTCTTTGCCGCCTCGAATCTTTCATGCGCGTCATACATGAAGCCTGAGTGCGGGAAGCAGGTTATGTCTATATCCTGCAGCGACAGCAGCTTGTCGAGCGATGCGATCGCCGAGTCGTAGAAGAATTTGTGAGGCGACGCCGGGCGCATGAATATATCTCCGTCTTCCGTCCTGCTGAAACACCCTGCCGCTTCGCCGGCGAAGAGTATCCTTTTGCCGTCCAGCTCGTATATATATGAGCTGTGATGCGGTGAATGTCCCGGGGTGTCTATCACAGTCAGTCCGTCTATACCGCCTGACGTCAGCTGCTCCGGGGGGACCGGAAGGGGAGCGCCGTATGTTTCAAAGAGTGTCCCGAGGCTTTTTTTGCTTGCTTCTGTCAGCCTTGACGGGTCTGCTATATGCGGGCGACCCTTTTCAGGCGCAAGTATCCGCGCTTCCGGGTGCGCTGCGGAAAAATGGCCGGCGCCTCCGGCATGGTCGAGGTGTATATGCGTGTATATAAGATGATCGATTCTGTCCGCTTTAAGCTGCGCAAGCTCACGCAGAAGATCCGGTACGGCGCATGCGGGGCCGGTTTCGACCAGTATAGTCTGCCCGCGCTTTTTGTCTGTTATCAGCCAGCCGTCGAGGAACGATTCGAACCCGCCGCGCGGTATACGAAGGTTTATGCGGTAAAGGTTAGGAAAAACTTCTGCCGCGGCCATTATTCACCATCTCCTATAGCGTCCAGCACTTCGTCGATGAGCCTCTGGAAACGTGGGTCGCTTCGCGGACGCGGGTACGAAAAGTCTACGTTTATCTCTTTGCGCATCTGTCCTTCCCCGAGCACTATGACCCTTGTGCCCATGCGCAGCGCCTCTCCTACGTCGTGCGTTACCATTATGAAGCTTTTCTTCTCCTGCAGATATATACGAATAAGCTCGCGCTGCATCGCTCTTCGGGTGAAGTAGTCAAGAGCGCCGAGCGGTTCGTCAAGCAGAATGACCGACGGGTTTTTTATCAGAGCGCGCCCGAGCGCGACGCGCTGCGCCATGCCTCCGGAAAGTTCGCGCGGCATAGATCTTTCGCATCCGGAGAGTCCCACCGTCTCCAGCATTTTTTTGGCCGCTTCGTGCAGCTCCGCGGTGCGCTCCCGCGGAGGAAAGGCGAAAATGATGTTTTCCAAAGCGCTGAGCCATGGCATAAGACGCGCGTCCTGGAATACCATGCCCGAGGGAAGCGGGTTTCCCGGCGAACAGAGTTTCCCGCGGAAGCGCATTTCGCCGGCGGTCGGCTCTTCGAGCGAAGCAAGTATCCGAAGCAGGGTGGTCTTGCCCGAGCCGCTTCTTCCGACTACGGCAAGAAATTCGTTTTCGCGTATATCCAAAGAAAGATCTTTCAGCGCGAAGACGCTGCGTCCCGCTGCCGAATAGCATTTGCTTATGTTCCTGAGGGATATGAAGTCCGTCATCTTATGATACCGGCGGCTCTTGAGATGATGACGAAGAGCATGTCAAGCAGAGCTCCGAGCACTCCTATCACAAATATGCCCATAAGCACGACGTCTGAGCGTGAGAGCTGCTCCGCGTCGAGTATCATGTAACCGAGGCCGGACGAAGCCGCAACCAGTTCGGCTGCTACGAGCGAGCGCCAACTGTAGCCGAGCCCCAGCTGCAGCCCCGTCATTATCGACGGAAGTGCTGAGGGAAGTATCACATGGCGGCACTTTTCCCACCTGTTGTAGCCAAAGACCGATGCTACCTCAAGCAGCCCGGCGTCGCAGTTTTTTATGCCATGCATCGTATTGAGGAAGACAGGGAAAAAAGTTGCCAGTATTATCAGTATTATCTTAGGGCTCTCTCCTATGCCGAACCAGAGGATGAGCATCGGGATCGTCGCCATCGGCGGCACGTGCCGCAGAAATTCCAGAGTGCCGCCTATCTGTGCGTAGATCGAAGGAAACGCGCCGCACAGGAACGCAAGCGTTACCGCAAGCAGAGCGGATATGCCGAAGCCCGCCGCGATGCGGCTCAGGCTGGCGTAGAGATGAAGCTGGAGCTCTCCGTTGCCGAGCGCGGAGCAGAATGCTTTCCATACAGTTTCGGGCGACGGAAGCAGGAATGTGTTCCACAGGCCGCCAGCAGCGCCGTAATGCCACAGAAGAAGGACGGCCGCCGGGAAAATCAGCCCGCTGCTGAATACTTTTAGTACGGTCTTTTTTGCTTTCTCCAAATGTTTCACCGTCCATACACCGTTTATTTTAACGCCTGAAAAAGAAAAAAGCACTATAATAGACAGACATTCAGAAAGAAAGAGGTGTACTGATGGCCAAGCAGACATGGAAGCCCGGCACTATGCTTTATCCTCTTCCGGTGGCTATGGTTTCATGCGGTACGGCGGAAAAGTCCAATATCATGACGGCTGCCTGGACCGGCATCATAAATTCCGACCCGCCGATGACATATATATCTGTCCGGCCGGAACGCTATTCCTATGAAATAATCAAAGAATACGGGGAGTTCGTGATAAATCTTACTACGGAAAGGCTTCTCTGGAACGCCGATTTCTGCGGCGTAAAAACAGGGCGCGAGCACAGGAAGTTCTCGCTGCCGGGGCTCACCGCTGTCAGCGCTTCTCAGGTCAGGGCCCCGCTGATAAAGGAAAGCCCCGTCAATATCGAATGCCGCGTCGTTAAGATAATGCCGCTCGGCAGCCACGATATGTTCATTGCGAATATCGTCGCCGTGAACGTGAACGAAGAGCTCATAGACTCGAAAGGCGTACTGCATCTTGAAAGGGCAGGTCTTATCGCTACGGCGCACGGACGTTATTTCTCTTTGGGGCGTCAGATAGGTACATTCGGTTATTCGGTGAAAAAGAAATAGGAGGACGAGCATAAAATGCTGAGATGCGCGATATGCGATAAGCCGCTGCGGGAATGCTGCGATATTTTCTACGAGGCGGAGGACGAAGCCGGAAACAGCGTCGTGATATGCGGCGACTGTGCGGCAGAACACGATCTGCCTTTCGAGGACGAAAAACCGGCCGAAAAGACGGAATAACGGAACATTCATTAAAAACCGCCCGTTGAAGCGGCGAGGATACAGTATATGGCCGCAGGTAATTAACGGGCAGTTTTTAATTATGTGTTATGCGGGTTAAAATAAAAAAATTAGAAAGATAATGCTTTTGCGGCGCCGGTTGTCGGCGCCGCCTGCGTTATTTTATGTTGAAGACTCTCTCCGTGTTTTTTTTGACGGCGTCCGCAAACTCTTCAAGCGGCATCGCTTTCAGCATCGATATGTACTCGTAGACGCATCTGACGAGCGCCGGCTCGTTCGGCTTTCCCCTGTGTCCCTGAGGCGCAAGGTAGGGCGAATCGGTCTCGCAGAGTATCCTGTCAAGAGGGATCCCTGCGGCTGTTTCGCGCAGGAGTCTGTGTGATGGATATGTCACAGGCCCCGCGAATGAGATGTAAAAGCCCATTTCAAGCGCCTCTGCGGCTTCACCGGCCGTGCCCGAAAAGCAGTGTATCACGCCGCCGTATTTATCCGCGCCGCACTCGCGCATTATTGAAAAAAGCTCCGCTACCGCATCTCCCTGCGACTTATCTTTAGCGTCGCGTACATGGATCACGACAGGCAGCGCTATTTTCTTTGCCAGCTCTATCTGCTCGGCAAACACCCGGCGCTGGACAGGCCTTGGGGAATGGTCGTAGAAGTAATCAAGGCCGATCTCGCCTATCGCAAGCACCCTTTCGTTTTTCGCGATGTTTTCTATCTCCGAAAGATAATCCGCTGAAGCATTTTCTGCCTCGTGCGGATGAACTCCCGCAAGAGCGTATATTTCAGGGGACTCTTTCTGCACCGACGCAAGCGCTGCGGCTTCCCGGCTCGAAGCGACGTCGGAGGAAGCGAAGATCATTCGTTTTACGTCATTTGCCTTCGCGTTTGCAAAGACAGCCTCCAGACCGTCCGGGAAGTATTCCCTGTTCAGATGGCAGTGTGTATCGGTAAGAAACATTTTTAAGCCCCCTCTTCCGGCAAAAAACGCACGGCTCTTATTATCCGCGCATAATTATACATCCGCTTAAAACAAAATAGGCCAGGCGGCCCAGAGCAGGGAAGCAGGCGCAGCGCGGTGAAAAAAATGAAAAAAATAGAGCGCGGATGTCGGATAAAAGATTTGACGTATAGGATTAAATGTCGTAAAATACTGCCTTGTGGAAGGGAGATGACGCGCTTTGTCTATCAAAATCAATTTGGAAGACTGCATCGGCTGCGGTGTCTGCGCGGAACTTTCTCCGGAGCATTTCAAGCTTGATGAAGCAAAAGGAACGTCTTCGGTCATAAACCAGGAAGTTTCCCCTTCTGCAAAAGAAGCGGCCGACAGCTGCCCGGTATCCGCGATAACGATCACGGAATAAGCAGCAAACGCCGTATTTAGGGCCCATAGCTCAATTGGTTAGAGCTCCCGGCTCATAACCGGATGGTTTCAGGTTCGATTCCTGATGGGCCCACCACCGATAAAATTCCCGGCTTTCAAGGCCGGGTTTTTTATTTGCGGAAGTCTCTCATAAGAGCTCCCACAAGCGACGGTATCCCGCATCCGGCAACAAGAGCCATAAGAGCGTTTTTGTCCCATTCAACGTATGATAGTATTGCCGTCAACACGGCAGCCTGTATGATATCCAGCAATATCCTGCCTTTTCTGTCCATATTTATGCGATAAAAGAAGAAGGAAAGCGGAGAAGCGGCTTTTCCGTTCCGCAGTTATCACTTTTCACTTCCTTCCTGAAAGAATGTACCTGTCCTTTATACGGATATTATAATGAAATGAGGGGCTGTTGCGATAAGCAAGATCTTGCTTTGCAGCAGCTCCTTTTTTATAGATCCCTTGCGGGATCTGCGGTATGCCTCGCTTACGTCCTTCGGACATGAATTGCGTCTTGCGGCGCATGAATTGATGCGGGCATCATGAATTGCGGCTGCGCCGCATGAATTGCGCTGACGCGCATGGAAAAGCAATTCAATTCATTGGCACAGCTAAAAATCATGGCGCAGCCAATTCATGGGAGAAGATGTGACTTCTCCCTTTGAACAGATATCGGCTGTGCCCCCACGGAATGTTTTTTGCTGCCATGAAATCGGAGTGCTTCCTGCAAGATGCTGTCGGCTTTTTGTCTGCATTTGAAACGGATAAAAGAATATTAGAATGTCGGTGTGGCCGCCGCAGCGTTTTTATATCAGTTTGGATAAGGCCGAAAGCTGTCGTGTCGGGAAGAATCGCTGCATTATCAGCGCCGGGCGCGCCCCGCCGGATGAACGTATATGCCACGACTGTTCCTGCCGTAAATCTTTTGATAAAATACAGAACAGACCCCGATTCGGCTTTCTTCTTGCTCCGGTTTACCAGCCTTCCAGGCCCGTGCCGGTGAAAGAAAGCCGGTCGGTGTCTGCTGTAAAACGCACTGTATTTTATTCAGTTATTCCTTTTCCTTTTGAAGTACTTGACGATCTCCCACCAGAATGTGGCGCATGCCGCCGTTATTATTGCTGCAGCAAAGCCGGTCGGTGAAAGGGGACGCAGCTTTGACGCGCCTGCGGCCTGAGGCAGGACGGCGCACGCCGTGAGACAGAGCAGTACACCTATGTTGACGCCCCACGCAAGCAGGTCAGCGCTCCTGTCTCCGGAACAGAACGCAGGATCCGTGTCGGAGCGGTTCACATAGACGAGGAAAAGGTTTGACAGCACGAGCACGGTGAGGAAGAAGGTCCTCGCATGTTCCGCGCCGCCTGTTTTCAACGCCGCGCAGTAGGAGCCGAAGGCCGCCGCGAATATGACGGCTCCCTGTATTATCGCCTTGCCGAGCAGCCCCGCCGTTATTATAGGCGAGCTTGCCGGGCGCGGCGGGCGGTTCATTATGCCGCGCTCTTCAGGCTGCCGTTCGAATACTATGGAGCATGTGGGGTCGATAATGAGTTCAAGCAGTGCCACGTGAATCGGCGCAAGGACCGCCGGAAGCCCCAAAAGCGGCGCGGCAAGCGCGGAAAGCGCTATCGGAATATGTATAACGAGTATATATTCCATCGCTTTTTTAATATTGTCGTAGATATGGCGCCCGCGGCGGATAGTGCTGACTATGGTGGAGAAGTCGTCGTCAAGCAGCACCATGTCGGCGGCCTCGCGGGCGACGTCCGTTCCGCGTTCTCCCATCGCTATGCCGATGTCTGCGTATTTGAGGGCAGGTGCGTCGTTGACGCCGTCGCCCGTCATCGCGACTATCTCGCCGCGTTCGCGCAGCGCGCTTACGATGCGCATCTTTCCGCGCGGCATTATCCTGGAAAATATCGTAACGTCGCCAAGCTTTTCCGCAAGCTCTTCGTCGCTCATATTCTCAAGCTCGTCTCCGCTTATCATCACATGCTCGCGCTCTTCGCAGCCGAGCCCGATCTCATGCGCTATGCGGTGCGCCGTCGTGCTGCTGTCTCCAGTTATCATGACGACGCGCACGCCGGCGCTTCCGCAGGCTTTTATCGATTCCGCGACGTTTCTGCGCGGAGGATCGGCAAACGCGGCAAGGCCTGCGAGGCGGAAGCGGCATTCTGTCATTTTATCCGGTATAGACGCCATATCGTCGTTATATGCCACCGCTATTACCCTGCAGCCTGCCTCGGAAAGGCGCTTTTCTTCACGTTCGGCTTCTTCGCGTTCTTTCCCGCTCAGCGAGCAGAGCGCTGTGATGTTTTCCGGGTAGCCTTTTGCCGCTGCGATCATCTTTCCCTTGTATGACCAGACATGGCACATCATCCTTGATTCGGATGAGAAAGGATACTCATGAATCAGGCGCTGACCCTGCAGCATCGCAACGTTTATATCCCTCTTGAGGGCCTCGTCGAGCACCGCGCGTTCCATCGGGTCATATGGGTCGGTTTCGGATGCAAGTACGGAGACTTCGGCGAGTTTTTTTTCGGAATTGCCGCAAAGAGGGACGAATTCTTTCAGCGACATGCGGTTTTCCGTGAGAGTGCCGGTCTTGTCCACGCAGAGGACCGTTACGGCCCCGAGTGTTTCAACGGAGGGGATCCTGCGTATCAGAACGCTCTGCCTGGCAAGCCGCCATGCGCCGAGCGCAAGAAATACCGTAAGGACTACGGGGAATTCCTCGGGAATCGTGGCCATTGCGATCGTAACTCCGGCAAGTATAGCATCTATAAAGCTGCTGCCGCGGCAGTAAGTCGCCGCTATGACCAGTACCAGCATGAGCGTGCTCAGCACGGAACAGTCGCGTATCAGGCGCCGTGTCTGTTTTTCCAGCGGGGTAGGACGGTCTGGCGCCTGTTCGACGTCTGATGCTATCTTGCCGTACTCGGTATTGTTTCCTGTGTTTATCACGCGCACAACGGCGCGCCCCGCTACGACGCTTGTCCCTGCATAGCAACGGTCGATTCTCCAGCCGCCGCTGCTGCCCGGAGCAGGCGCGCAGCACTTCCAGACTATGTCCGCTTCTCCGGTGAGAACGGATTCGTCGGTGCCGAAGCCGTCGTTCTCAAGAAGTTCTCCGTCGGCAGAGACGCGTTCTCCCTCGGATATTATTATTATGTCTCCCGGCACCAGATCTTCGGAGGGAATCTCTACCGTGTATCCGCCGCGTTTTGCGGTGACTTTCGGCGAGGAAAGGGATTTCAGCGTTTCGAGCGTTTTGTCGGTCTTCCACTCCTGATAGATGTTTATCGTGCTCATTACGATGACGAAGAGCAGCATGACCGCGCCGTCTCGCGCTTCCCCGAGCAGGAAATAGAGGCATGCCGCTCCTGTCAGCAGCAGGAATACCGGTTCCGAAAACGACTTGAGAAGTTTTTTGAGGGCCCCGTCTTTTTGGCCGCTGCCGCAGATGTTTCTGCCGTACTTTGCTCGAAGCTTTATAACTTCGCTTTCATCGAGTCCGTGATACTTTTCGCCTATTTCGTTCATTTTTCTCTCCTCATGGCGCGGTGCAAAAACACAAAAATGCGGCCCGCAGAATCGTTTTTGACGGTCCCGCGAACCGCATTAAAATGAGCCGTCCGCTGCCGGGCATCGCCCCGGCCCAGCCGCACGCCGCAAAGCATAACGGAAATCAAAAAGCGCTGCTTTAAGGTGTCGCCTGATCCATGTTCAATTGGCGGGTATTTTAAATTAAAATCAGCCTGTTAGTCAAGGCTGACGTATCATTCATCTGATGCCGGGGCAGGGCTGCCTTCTTGCGTCCGCAGCGCCTCTTTTTTAGCGATGAAATGCAGCAGTGTTCGATATGAGCTTTCGAAATGCGCGATTTTATTATATACTGCATAGCTGTGCTTCGTGCGTTTGCTGCGCGCGGGCGAAAATTCTGCCGCTCTGTCAGGAGATGTAAGTGATGCTTAGATATTTTTATCCGATAGCGCTTCTTTTTGTTTCCAATATTTTTATGACATACGCATGGTACGGGCACCTGAAATATGTTGCGTCAAAGCCTGTCTATATCGCGATAGCTTTAAGCTGGTTCATAGCTTTTTTTGAATACTGCTTCCAGGTGCCGGCAAACCGCATGGGACACCTTGTTTATACCCTGCCGCAGCTCAAGATAATGCAGGAGGTCATAACGATGACCGTCTTTGCCGGTTTTTCCGTATTCGTGATGAAGGAAAAGCTGTCGCTGAACTATCTCTGGGCGGCGCTCTGCATGACCGGCGCGGTATTTTTCCTGTTCAGGGGAAACTGACAGTACTCTCCGGCGCGCGGTGGCGCCGATAAAGGCATTGCTCAGCGCCGGATGTTTTCTTTTGCGATTTTTATGAATTCTCTTGCTGCTAAAGAGAGGTATCTGCTGCGCAGCCAGCAGAAGCCTATCGAATATTGCGCGCAGGGGGCATTGAGTGGGACTATGCACAGCTCTTTCGGAAGGTTCGCATATTCTGTATGTTCGAGATATGTCATCGGGTAGAACGTTATCCCCATGCCCCGTACTGCCATTTCAAGAAGGGTCTCTGTGTTCACTGATTCAACTGTGACTTTGGGGGCGAATCCGGCCCTGGCGGTCAGTTCTTCGGCTACATTGCGCAAAATGTCTCCGCTGTGCGGAAGCATGAAGGGCATCATTCGCAAAGGCGAGAGATCTGAGCTTTCCCCGACTTTTTTTATTATTTCATCTCCATCATCCCCAAAATATTTTCCAAGCAGCTCTTTTGAGACCAGCAGAGCGGCCTTCTCAGTGTAAAAGAATTCTGTCGCGACACTCGGCGAATTTATGGGGATGCGGCATATCATCAGCTCAAGCTTGCCGTCCAGCATCGCGCGCTGCAGCTCTTCATTGTTGGCCTCGTATATCCTAATCTCTGTCTGCGGGAACTCCTGCTGAAAGCGCGGCAGTATCTTTGGAAGCAGGAGTTTTCCCCTTGTGTGCGTGATGCTTATGAAGATAGTCCCGCGGCGGTCGTTTTTAAGGTCTTTCAGCTCATGCATAAGAGAATCGTAGTCGTTTGAGAATTTTACCGCGTAGCTTTGAAAAAGACGCCCGGCCTCCGTCAGCGACAGCGGGGAAGTGCGCTCGAAAAGCTCCGATTCAGTTTCGCGCTCAAGCGCAGCAATGTGGGCGCTTAAAGCCTGCTGTGAGATATTCAGATTTTTCGCAGCCTTGGTGAAATTCATTGTCCTGCTTGTTTCAAGGAAATATTTTATATTCAGCAGATTCATGATATCGCCTCAATATATATGTTGTTATATTAATAATATTTTAACAATAATATTATTGTAATGCATACAAATGATTTTATGTTGGACAAAATAAGTATACAAGATAGAGAATAGAGCTACTGAGAAACAAAGACAATATTCGGGAGGAATAATTATGACGACACTGGCAATGGATATTAGAAATGCGTGTGGTAAAAAGGTAAGCTTTAAAACGGCGGCGGCGGTGCTTTTGCCCTGTGCGGTGATATATATGTTCATCGCGAAGCCGGAATTTTTGTATGCCGCATTCGCGTTCGCAATTTTATTCGCCTACGGGGCAATTGTTAATATCTTCTTCATGGGCAGAGGCGAAGAGATAGAGGATGAGCTGCGCTGGATGGCGGCGAAATTATCAGGTGATGACAGGCACTGTTAACTCCGCGGTTTTTCGCGGGGGAAAAAGCGGCAGGCTGTGTAAGATTGGCACAGCCTGTCGCTTTTATAAACAGAACTTAAGTCTTCAGGGCTTATTTATCAGAGTGAAGCTATTACCTTTTCTATCGCTTCGTGGGCGTCCTTCGGCAGCTTGTCCATGCCGCCTTTTTCCGTGTCGCGCGATTTTACGAATTTGAGGCGGTCGTTCATGCGGCTTACGAACTGTTTCCTGTATGCTTCGTCGGAGAAGTCAGGCTCAAATCCGTCTATAACCATATATTCCATTCCTTCGATGTCCCCGAGCTTCTTCCACTCGGCCTTGTCTTCAACGATTGCCTCAAGCGACGTAAGAGTCATCTCCTTCGGCACTTTCTTGTCTGTGAAGAAGCCTGTATTCAGGATGTAGCACTCAACGCCGTCCTCGAAGAGCTGGCGGAAACGAGTGTAGTCCATTTCCAGCGGATATGTGCGGAACGGGTTGGCGTAGCTTTCTATGACGAGCGCGTCGGGATCGACTCCCGGGGCAAGGCGTTCGGCCGTCGTGCGCTTTGTGGCAAGCGTGGCGCCCATAACGGAGGCAAGCGCCGGTCCCGTGAGCTTCACGACAGGCGGAAGCGTCGGGTCTTTCATAAGCCAGCATATAGCGTTAAGGGGCTCATCTATCCTGTCGATCCTGTTCGGCGTCCAGAAACGCGATTTTACCGCGCGTCCGTTGCCGTTTCTTATGTCTTCGCTGACTACGATAGTTTTGCCGTCGGCCAGCTTTGTCGCGCCGCAGTTCTGCAGCGTCAGAAGATATTTGTTGTCCGGGCAGCCGATGGGGTAGTCCTGCATTTTGTCAAAGTAGGCAGGCTCAAGCGCGATCGCGTATTTTTCCTTGACGTTTATTACGACAGCGTCGTCGTGAAGGACGGTGACGTTGTATTTGCCGCCGTGCTTCGCGTGGGTGATGGTCGATTTGCCGGAACCGGAAAGCCCGAACGCGGCTAAAACGAACTTTTTGCCGCTGCCGTCCTTCAGCTCATAGCGTTTCAGTCCGCCGTGGCAGGAAGCGTAGCCGTTGCGCGCTGCTATGCCCCAGGCGAGCGTAAGAGTACCCTTTTTGAATTCGCCGAAGTAGCGCATGCCGAGTATTGCCGCGCAGTTCTGCTCCGGTGAGAAGAAGGCGAGCCCGAGCGGGAAGTCGGGGTGAGTCCAGTGCGGATCGGTATATACGAATATATCCCCGTCATTCGGAAGCGGGCGTGATTTATTGTAACGCGCCTCGTATTCCTCATTCATGATCTGGAAGTTGAGCATCCAGCTGTAGAGGTTGTTCTCGTAGCCTTCGGGGACCATTATATTCGCGCCGACCATGAAATCTTCCTCAAGGCCTATTACCGCGCGCGCTGAGTAGAACTTGCGGTGTCTGCCGTTATGTATCGCTTCGCGGAGTATCGTCGCAAGTTCGGCGGTGGATACTCCGGCTTCTCCGGTTATCCTGCGCGCTGCGGCGCAGCGGCCGAATACGGCTCCGTCGTTGAAAAGCAGCACGTTTGCGTCTTCGGGAAGCCCGAGTTCCGCTGCGCGAAAGACCGGCATCGCGGTCAGTTCTATCGTGCCTGGGGAATTCTTCGCGAGCCTGTAGGCCGTTGCGGTATCTTTTACCTGAATGACGTTGTTCCCGTAAAAAGCGCTTTCTACCGTAGTTCTCACAGGAAGCGAATTAAGTTTTTTGAAGCTTTCCAAATCCACAAAATGCCCTTGCGTTGACATACTGTTTCCTCCTGAATTAATGAAAATTGTAACAAATCAGCAAATTTCTTTTTCTATCCGTAGCATACACTAATTGGCGAAATAAACAATACTGTTTGCCGAAAAAAGGCGATTTCAGAATATTTGAATTATAGGAATGTGAAATAACGTGCGGTTCAGATTCTGAATTCAGACAATATACTGTGCGCAGTGCATGACAAGTGCCGCCATGAGTCATAAAGCAGCGGCGACCGATATTAGGCGGCCATTCCTGACGGTTTATTACGCAAAACAAAGGACTGCCCGCCAAAGGCAGTCCTTAATGTTTATTTTACTGCCGCGCTTATGCGGAGCGAACGTGTCTTCTCAGATCTCAAGCGTATCTCCGTATGCCAGTACCACGACTTCGGTTCCGTACAGCCTTGCTTCCTTTACCGCGGACGCAAATTCATAAGGATCGGCCTTAATTACAGGAAATGTGTCATAGTGCATAGGCACGGCCCTTACCGGCCTTACGAAGCCTACCGCGCGCACCGCGTCTTCAATGTCCATAGTGTAGCGCCCGCCAATCGGCAGGCATGCCGTGTCTATCTTTTCGGCTTCAAGCAGCTGCATCTCGACCGTGAGGCCAGTGTCGCCGGCGTGGTATATCTTTTTGCCTTCCACTTCAATGACAAAGCCGCAGGCTATGCCGCCGTAACGCGCGGCGCCTCCGTCGATTATCTGGTTCCCGTGCCATGCCGGCGTAAGCTTTACGCTCCCGAACGGGAATTTTGCCCTGCCGCCAATATGCAGCCCTTCTGTCTTTATCCCTTTCTGAGCAAGCCACGAAGCCGTCTCACTGCAGCTGAAGACGCAGGCGCCGGTCCTTTTTGCAATTTCTATGGTGTCTCCGATGTGGTCTCCGTGTCCGTGAGTCAGGAATATCGCGTCCAGTTCACTGAAATCCGACGGTTTTGCTGCCGCGTTTGGATTTCCTGAAAGGAAAGGGTCGATAAGAGCTTTAAGGCCGGCCCCTTCTATATAAAACGCGCTGTGTCCGAGATAACGAAGTTTTGCCATCTTCATGCCCCCTTTGATGATGATACAGCTATTATAAGCTATATAAGCGGCTGCTTTATCGGTATTACAAGTACCGTGGCGGCATTCCCGCCCGTTTTTCCGGATGTTTTGCGTTAAAAAAAAGCAGGGGCGCGAAATGCCGCGCTCCTGCCTGATGATCTGCCGCCGATTCCGGCGTTTATTTGAGCTTCATAGTGTAGCCGAGCGATACGATCTGCGTCAGACCGTCGTGGATATAGGCGTTGGTGAAGTCCATGCCGTTCAGCTGCGACGCAACGTATCTGTTCCCGGCCCATATCGCCGTATAGGCGAAGGCGATCTCGCTGTTTTCGGTGGGACGGTATTTAAACCCTATGCTGCCCCTGTGACGGTCTCCGGTGGGGACCATGAAGTCCATCCTTTCATCGGGTACAGGGCTCTGGTCAAAGACATAGCCGCAGAGCAGGCTCCATTTATCACTGAGCTTGTGCTCTAAGCCTATGCCTATGCGCCATGCCGCTTTCCAGTCTTTTACCGAATTTGAGCTGTCTATGACCCCGAGCACTCTGTCGTCGAAGGTCAGATTGAGAGCGTTGAAGGTGGACCAGTTCGTCCATATCGCGTTGATCTCCATGCGGGTCCTGTCGTTGAATTTATGCCCCAGGCCGATAGCGACGGAGTCAGGCAGCGTCACGGTGCCGTGCGCCCGCGTGTCGAGGCGGTAGTCTCCTAACATTGCAAGGCTGCCGTAGAAAGAAGCGTCGGCGTCCATAGTCTGTTTGACCCTGGCACGGTAGGTAATGGCTGCAGAAGTTTTTTCATTAAAGTCATATGTCAGCGACGCGACCCATCCAAGGTTGGTGCTGTGTCCTTCGACGAGCGACTGCAGGTCTCCGAGATAGCCGAGGGCGCCTGCCATGGCAGGAGTATCCTTTCTCATCTTCAGGTTGACGTAGTTAATGTCAAGTCCTACCGCCGCCGAAAGCTTGCTGCCTATCTTGAAGGCGTAGGTCGGCTGGATGGTAATGCCCTTGACTCCCGAGAAGATGGTGTCGTAACGTCCGGCCCATGCGTCGTCATACTCGATATTGTTGCCGAAGCGGGGGAATGCGGCCAGACCGAACCACCCGTTGCTGCTGACCTTTTTCGCATAGTAGAAATAAGGTGTGAACGCAGGGCTGTACTCGTTGTCATATTCCGAGGAACGTCCCGCGTTCAGAGGTCCGTTTGTGAATGATATCGACGTCGCCGGGTTTACCCAGCTTGTGCCGAAGCTGATATAGCTTCCGTCAAGTTTCGTTATCGCGGAAGGGTTGTAGGCAAGCACCGCAGGGTCATCTTCTGCGAACATGTAGTTTTCACCCATCGCGGTTCCGGCGGCGCTCCATTCATATACGCCGAATCCTTCGGCAAAAGCCGCTGATGAAACAGAGAGCAAAAGCATCGCCGCCATTAACACGGCTGTCAGTCTTATTTTTTTCACAGTAGACACATATCCTTCCGTATTAAAATTATTAGCGCACTAATTAACGCTGCCAAAGTTCGGGTGCTTCTGCCCGCGGCTTGGCGTAACGACGGAGATCTCAATGCTCACTTCGGTGCCGTTAGCGTAGTACGAAGCAAATTCGGCGACTGTCCGTGACGCCAGGTAGCGGAAGAAAGCTGCAGATAGTTCATCCATCATCCCTGCAATGAAACATTTTTTGCCGCGGCAGCCTTCGAGAGTGCAGCCGCTTGCCTTAAACGGGCCGCCCAGCGTTTCGAAGATGGGGTAGAGCGGCGTTTCTTCAGGAACGCAGTTCAGTTTGTAGCCGCCTCCGGGCCCGTGCACAGACTTTATCAGCCCGCTTTTAGCGAGACGCTGCAGCACCTTGGACAGATACGGCTCAGATGCGCCTATGACAGAGGCAAGATGCTGTGTGGTAAGGCAGACTCCCGGCTCTTTTGTAAGCTCTCCGAATGCGTGAAGACCTAAAAGCAAAGGTTCCGGCAGGGTTGCAATAGGATTCACCTTGATCCTCCTTTCCGAGTAACTTAATACTGGAATAATGGACATTTTATTCTTTTTTTATCTAAAGGTCAAGTAGTTTAAAAAGATTTAATATTGGAAAGGTAACCGGCAGCGTTATTTTTTTGCGTTTTCGGGGGTGAAGAAGCGGTTTAAAAGCATGCTGAGGGACACGGCGGAGGACGGGCCGAACTGAAATGACGCGTTCGGAAACAGAACATCTGCCGCCGCCGTGAAGAGGCGTATCTCGGAATATGTGTGCTGAGTTTTTCGCGTCAGCTGTTTTTTGCCTCTTTTTGCATTATTTTGTGTCCGGCCAGATATTCCACATACTGTTTTGCGCTGCGGCCGGAGAAGCCTCCGTGTTTGAGCTCCCAGCGAATCGCGCCGAGCTCGAATTCTTCGCTGTCTGCCTCCACCCCGTACTCCGCCGCAAGGGTACGCGCTATATGCAGATACTCTTTTTGTTCCGGCGATATATAGCGCACTAATATGCCGAATCTGTCCACTAAAGACATCTTTTCCTGCATCGTTTCCGATTCGTGCATATCGTCGTCTTTGTCCGCGCGGTCGCCCCATGTCTCTTTTATAATGTGGCGGCGGTTGGATGTGGCGTAGATAAGAACGTTGTCGGGGCGTTGTTCGAGGCCGCCCTCTATGAAGGCCTTAAGGAACTTGTATTCCACCTCGGAAGGTTCGAATGAGAGATCGTCCATGAGGAGGATGAATTTATAATTTCTCCGCTTCACGGCGTCCAGTATAGTCTCAAGGTCGCTTATCTGATGCTTGTAGACTTCTATCATGCGCAGACCGCGTGAAGCGTATTCGTTGAGGAGAGCCTTGATAGTGGAGGATTTCCCTGTGCCGCCTTCTCCGTAGAGCAGCACGTTGTTCGCGGGACGTCCCTCTAAGAAAGCTTCCGTGTTGTCAGTTACAGTTTTTTTCTGTTCCTCATAGCCTATTATATCCGAGAGCTTTATATCTTCGAGCGGCAGGGCAGGAAGCAGACGGCGTTCGTGTGTATCCCAGCGGAAGCCGCAGTTGAGCGCAAAAGCGCCGCAGCCGTATTTTTCATAAAATCTTTCTGCAGCCGCCATAATATGGGCGCCGCAGGACGCTTTTGCTAAATCTTCAGCCAGCTCCTTAAGGGACGGGTTAGCGGTTTTTTCGTCTGAGGGGACAAAATCCGCAATGCATCCGCCAAAGTCTATGCCCATCTTTTTTTCGAGCACGCGGAAATTGCAGGAGAGATAGCTGTAAAGGATGTCAAAATCCGAGGCGGCGAGCAGCTGCATCGTGCCGTCCCATATTTTTCTGCGCTCATGCGTGAGCGTGAACGCATTCTCGGCGCCTGCCAGCAAGAGCGCCAGCCATGTGCGCCAAATGCTTCCGGCGATCCCGGCTCTCTCCGCGGCGGCGGCCATATCGGCTACGCAGCCGCAGTAGACCTTTATGCTCTCCGCCGACATGACGTCCGCCCTGCCTTTGAACTCCGCTTTTATGAGCGAGGTCAGCCTTGAGAAAACGCTGTCCTTTTCGAATTCCCTGTATATAATAAGTTCATCTGGAGAAGAGATGCGGATATTATTCTTCATCATCGTCATTTTCCGTTATTCCAGCTCTTATGCGCGCTTTTTTGCGCTGGTCGGCGTCAAGTATCATCTTGCGTATGCGCACGGAAAGAGGCGTTACTTCCACTAACTCATCGTCGCTTATCCATTCGAGCGCGGTATCGACGGTCATATGGCGCGGCACGTCGAGGACTATCATCATATCCTTTGTAGCTGAGCGGTGGTTCGTCTGCTGCTTGCGCTTGCTCGGGTTGCAGGGAATATCCTTGTTGCGCGACGCTTCGCCCACCACCTGGCCGTTGTAGATCATGTCTCCCGGCTTGATGAAGAGAGTGCCTCGTTCCTGCAGGTTTTCGAGCGCGTAGCTCGTGGCCGGGCCGGTATCAACGCTGACGAGCGAGCCGCGCGAACGCGGGTTTATATCTCCGACCCATTCGCCGTAGCCGATAAAGCGCGATGAGAGTATGCCGAGGCCGCGCGTGTCCGTGAGGAATTCGCCGCGGTATCCGATAAGTCCGCGCGTCGGTATCCTGAATTCGAGGCGCAGGACGCCGGTACCGCTGTTTTCCATATTCTTCAGCTCTCCGCGGCGCTGCGCGAGCTTCTGTATCACAACCCCCTGATACTCTTCGGGGACGTCTATTATAAGCTCCTCCATAGGTTCCAGCGTGCGTCCGTTTGAATCGTGCTGCACGATGACTTCCGGACGCGATACACATATCTCGGAGCCTTCGCGCCTTATCTCTTCTATGAGTATGCCAAGATGCAGCTCCCCGCGCCCTGAGACCTTTATGCCGTCGGGGCGTCCGAGGTCTTCCATGCGCAGCGCGGGGTCTATTTTCGTCTCGCGCTCCACCCTTGCCTTGAGCTGGCGCAGCGTGATCGCGTTCCCGTCCTGCCCTGCGAAGGGGCTCGTGTTCACTATGAAGAACATCGATACCGTCGGTTCCTCGATATCAAGAGGCGGCATGACCTGCCCGGCGAGCTCGGGCGCGCTTACCGTATCTCCGAGGTCGATATTGTCCGGACCTGTGAACCATACTATGTCTCCAGCGCCGGCTTCCTCCACTTCGCTGCGCGACAGACCCTTTGTCACGTAGAGATGCGAGCACTGCGTCGTCTCCGTAGATACGACTTCCCAGTTCGTCTGTTCGTAATCCGTCCAGCGCGTATGAGTGCGGAGTATGCGGTCTCCCTTTTTCAGAGTTCCCTGAAGTATCTTGCCGCAGCCGATCCTCCCGAGGTATTCGCTCCATGTAAGCGTGCATACCTGCATCAGGAACGGCTTGTCCATCTCTGCCTTTGGCGCGGGCACATGCTCGATTATCATCTTGAAAAGGTCGTCCATTCCGGCCGGGCTTCCCTCTTCGCACTTTTTGAGGTCGTCCACGAACCAGCCCTGCAGGCCGGAGCCGTAAAGAATGGGGAAGTCGCACTGTTCTTCCGTAGCGCCTAATTCTATGAAAAGGTCGAATGTCTTGTCCAAAGCTGTCTCCGGTTCGGCATTTGGACGGTCGACCTTGTTGACTATGACAATAGGCTTCAGCCCTAATTTGAGCGCGCGCATCAGGACGTAGCGCGTCTGAGGCATAGGTCCTTCGTTTGCGTCGACGAGCAGCAGCACCGAATCTACCATCGAGAGGACTCTTTCCACTTCGCCGGAGAAATCCGCGTGCCCCGGAGTGTCCACGATATTTATTTTATAACCGCCCCATTCGACTGTGCAGTGCTTTGCCTTTATCGTAATGCCGCGTTCGCGCTCAAGGCTGCCCGCGTCCATCACGCGCTCTTCCACTACCTGATTGTCGCGGAAGAGATGCGCCGCCCGGAATATGCCGTCTATAAGAGTCGTCTTGCCGTGATCTATATGGGCGATTATCGCGATATTTCTGATCTTTGAAGAATCCTGCATATTTTTGTTCCTCTCGTTTCGGCGCGCGGACTGCATTCGCGCCGGTAAAATAATCGTCTGTTTGTAAACAGGCTAAAAAATAATGATAGCACCGATGCGGCATATTTGTCTATTTTTTTGCATATGCAGGCGCCGGTCTGCGGCTGCGTGGCGCAGCGGGGCTGTATTGAAGAAGATGGGACGATAGGCTATATTTATCGGATGAAAAAATGACGGAGCTGACAGTAATGAGAAAAGCGGCGATAGACATTGGCACTAATTCGATAAAGCTCTGCATCGCGGAGGGCGCTCCCGGCGGTTCCTTTACGGTGATCAAAGACGTCGTGAACGTGACTAAATTAGGGCAGGGACTTAAGTCCACGGGAATAATAAACGACGAGGCTCTTGAAAGAAACGCGCGCGCCGCGGCAGCATATGTTGATGAAGCACACTCCGCGGGCGCTGATGTGAAAATAGTTGGGACTATGGCTCTGAGGAACGCAAAGAACGCGGACGCCTTCATCGCGAGGGTAAGAGAGCTCAGCGGCGAAAGCGTTTCCGTCATTTCCGGCGAAAAAGAAGCCGAACTGCTCTGCCGGGCCGTTATTGCAGGAGTGCCGGGAGCAGATAAAAAAGATATCGTTTTGTTTGACGCGGGCGGCGGAAGCACGGAATTCGCGCATATAAGCGCGGGGACGGTAAAGCGCAGCTTCAGCCTTAATATCGGATGCATCAGGATAAGCGAAGATTATTTTTGCGAGCCCTTCGTCGTTCCGGAAAAGCTTGCGGCGGCCCGCGCACAGGTAAGAAAAGAGCTTCAAGCCGGGCCGTCGCTTCCCGTGCCGGAAGTGCTTATAGGTTCGGGAGGGAACATCACGGCGCTTGCTTCGGTGAAGCATAAGATGACTGTCTATGACCGCTCCGTAATACACTGCTCGCTCCTTACCCTTGATGACGTACGTTCGCTGATAACGGAATTCGCGTCAAAAAGCACGGAAGAGCGGCGCAAAACCGTGGGGCTCGACCCTAAGCGTGCGGATGTGATCCTCGGAGGGGCATGTATAGTTGAAGCCGCCATGGAGCTTTACGGGGCGCCTGTGCTTACCGTAAGCGACAGCGGGCTGCGTTACGGCGTGCTGGAAGAGATGTTTTCGGAAGACGCCTGATCCTTCCGGCAGTTTTTATTGGAAGGGCCGGGCTTTTATCTCCTTTTCGCATATTGTTCAGCAACGGCTGCAGAAAGGCTTTGCTTTCTTATCTTTGCGAAGCAGGAATCAGTATAGGGATATATTTATTTTTTATTCAAAAAGTGGTAGAAATATAAAGCTACTGAAAGATGATCTGCGGAGGCATTCGGAACGGATGGAATGTATTGCTACGTTTGACACCACACATATGGCTCTTTATTTCGAGAAGACCTGCCGTGCGATAGGGCTGAACGTGAAGATCGTGCCTGTGCCGCGCAGCATATCCGCAAGCTGCGGGCTGGCCTGCAGCTATCCCTGCACTGATTTTGAAAGCGTAAAAAAAGCCGTTTCGGAAAAATCCATAGAAGTGGCGGAGTATCACACGCTTTAAAACAAAAAACACGCACGGCTCTCCTGCGCGAAGCAGGCTATGCCGTGCGGAAGAGCCGAAGCGTGGTATCCTGTTTTGCCGCAGGCTGTTTAATCCTCTGAATCGTCCTCCTCAGGCGGCTTCTCGTCGTGGAAGTATTTTCTCCAGAACAGAGCGGAGAGCAGACGCCACAGAAGATAACCCAGACATACGACGGCGACCGATATCCATACAAGAGTCATGAGCCCCGTGCCGGAAGACGCCGCCTGCGAAACTCCGGCGCTGCCCGACGAGCTGAAGAATCTACGCGCCCATATCAGTACCATAACTATCGCTGCCGCTGTAAGAATGCGGTTTAACCTGTTGTTCACCGAGCTCATCTCCTTTTTATCAGCCGTGTCTTTATCCTTTCGATATAGAAGCGCGCGACGCGCCTTATAGAGATGCTGTCGAAGCGCCTTACCAGCTTTTCGCCGCTCTCGGTCTTTTTTATCACGAATGTGCGAGTTTTCGGCGAGAGCAGCACCTGCGTCGGATAAAGGCTCCTGTGTCCCACTGTGATGTATGAGACTGCACAGGAAACTCCGGCAAAGGCCGCTATATGGGCTCCGAACATTTCCATTGCGAGTATCGTGCCTGATATCGGGGTGTTCGTAGAAGCTGCAAGCACTCCGGCTACTCCGAGAGCGGCGCAGAATGACGGGTCAAGCCCGGTCAGCGCGGAGAAGAGCAGCCCGGACGACGCCCCGACAAAAAGCGTCGGGGTTATCTCGCCGCCGCAGCCGCCGGCTGCGAGCGTGATCCCCATGGCAAGTATCTTTATGATAAAGCCGTAATAAAGCACTTTCTTTCCTGTTATCATGTCTTTTATCACGTCGCTGCCGAGCCCGAGGAAGTCCCTGCCGAATAAGAAAGCGACAAGAATCAGAAGGATCGTTCCGCATGCCGGCTTCTTCCAGCCTGTTATGCCGCAGCGCGCAAAGATCCTGCGGACAAGATGGATGCCTTCGATGTTGAAAATAGATATTATGCCGAAGAAAACTCCCGCCGCAAGCACGGCTCCCAGGGAAGCAGGTCCTATCGCGGGGACAGGCACCGTATAATACGGCAAATGCCCGGCGCCTACCGCGGCAGCGGTGAAATAACCAGCTATGCCGCTGATAAGCGAAGGAAGCAGAACGTCGTAAAATATCTGACCGACAAAAAGGACTTCGACGGCGAAGATCGCTCCGGCGACCGGCGTCCCGAATACGGCACAGAAACCGGCTGATATGCCGCAGACGATTATTTTTTTCATGTCTGACTCATCGGTATTGAAAAGTTTGGCAATAACATACGCGACGCCGGAGCCGATCTGTGCGCAGGGACCTTCTATACCGAGCGAGCCGCCGGAAGATATCGTGATTATCGTGGCTGCTATCTTTACCGGCACGGCCCTTATGTCGATCAGGGTCCTTTCTTTGTTGTGTATCGCGTCTATGACGGCTTCAGTCCCATGCCCGGCTGACTGCGGCGCAAGCGTGCGCACAAGGTAATAGCTGATAAAAAGGCCGGGCAGAAGCAGCAGGTAGTGAAGGTCTCCGAGCCTGGCGGCATATGATATGGAAGCCCGCAGCGCACGCAGGAAGAGACCTGCCGTAAGTCCTACGGCAAATCCAACGATAACGGCTATCGTGCACCACTTCAGGACGGTGCACATGAGCCACACTTCATCGCGCACTATGTCGGCCCGGCTGTTTTTTTCTTCGATATCTATCGTGATCTGTTTTTCTTTGTCGTCAGAACTGCTCATGATCACCACCGAAAGTCATTTTAGCATAAGAATGCGGCGAGCGTTATAATAGCTTTATGAAAGCGAAAATAGCAAAAGCGGCCGGAGCCGCGGCAAAAGTAATAATAATATCGGCAGTGCTTGTTTCTTTTGTCTTCATCGGATGGAGGGTGTGGACAAAAAACGCCTATACCGCACGTGAGAAGGCGGCGTGCCGCGCAATGGCGGTCAGCGCCGCACTGTGTGCCGCTGACGCCGTCTCATATGACGAAGCCGCAGCCTCCTTTGTAAAAGAATCAAAGTCGGTCGAATACATTTCTGACCACAGAAAAATGCCTGAGAACATAAATGTGAGCATTAAGATAAGCTCAGACGGAAGCTCTTTTCTTATACAGTCGCATGCCGCTTCCGGATGGAATTCACGCAGCCCGCAGAGCGACAGCTTCTCGCTGAGGCTTGACGAAAGAGGAAAGATCATTTTTGAAAGCGACGCGGACGCAGAAGCCGCAGATCTTGTGGCGGAAGCCCTCCGCGATATTGGCCGCGGAGAAAAGCATAAGGAGCATAAATTCACTTTCCCCAACGAACGCCCCTGTCCCGCTCCATTTTCCGCCAAAAGCGCCGAGGCCGGCGGCTTTGACGAAAAAAAAGTCTGGATAGTATTTTATGACGGAAAGAACGATTAGGCACGGCTTACGTATTAACTTTTAAAGCACATCGAAGAGAATAAAAATGCGGGGAGCGTTTGAAATTTCGGATGCTCCCCGCGATTTTTTTACTGTTTGCGGCGCTTTACGAGTATTCCATCGGGCGGCGCTGCAGTATCATGAGGCCGTCGCGCGGTTCGAAGCCGAGCCTGCCCATAAACGCCGTCAGCTCGCTTGTATATGTTACTATCACTGGGACGTCTTTCAGGGCCGGATGTGAGAGCGCGTACTGAAGGAGCTGCGAGCCTACGCCTTTGCCCTGATAGTCAGGGTGTACCAGTATGTCCCAAAGCGAGCCGCGGAAAACGAAATCGGTAAGCACACGGCAGAAAGCTATAAGCCTGCCGTTGTGGCGTATCGAAAAGCATATGCTGGTCCCCTCGAGCATTTTTTCTATCTGTTCGATCGAGCGGCTTTTCCCCCAGCGCGTGAAGCGGTACAGATCCTGAAGTTCGGAAGGGGAGAGCGCGAGTTTGCTGTCATAGAACTTATATTCACTGTTTTGCGTCATTTTTGGCTTTTTCCAGGAAAAGCGTTATGTTTTCCTTTTTCCTGTTATCTGCGAGGGCAAAGCCCCGGATTATATTGTTCAGGTCGCCGCGCCTTGCGTCTTTTGATATCGGTATCTCCAAGAGTTGGCCGGCGCCGCAGTTGCTGCACGTCCACATAACGCGGGCTACGCCGCAGTCGTCAGGCATTCCTGCAAGTACTTTCAGCTCTTTGCATTTCTGGCAGGCTACGATATACATCTTGACCTCTTCCTTCACAAAATCAGCCGGATAAAATGTCGTTCCGCTCAAGAAACTCAGCTTTCCCGCGGCGTTACTCTTTTTTCAGGTCGCATTTTACTCTAAGCGGCCCCTCGCTGTAAATATCCCTTTCGGTAACTATCTCCAGCTCTATGCTGTTTTTTGTCTTTTCGATACTGTCGATGGCGTCGTTCAGTTCGCCGGAATCCAAAGAACCGATATTTCCTGTCAGAGGATCGCGCAGCACGCCGTCGCCTGCCGCTCTCTGGTTGAGCGCGCGCAGCGCCTGCGAGATGGTCTCTTCTATTTCCGTCCGCGGAGTCCCGGGGGCGAATATATGAGTGTACAGCACCTTTCCCTTTTCATAAACGAGCAGGGACGGGTAGGTCTCGATCTTTGTGTTTACTTCTTCTCCCTCCACCGCGTTCCCGACGGCGGTAAGGCGCATCATCCATCTCCCGTGCGCGCCGGTAAGCCTGCTGCGCGCGGCGTTTGCAGAAAGCTGGGTCACATTGGGCAGATGTACCTTTTCGACGTCTTTTATGCCGAAACGGTAGGCCAGAAGCGAACGCGCCTCGACGCGCAGCGCCTGCGTATGCTCATCCACCTGCGCCTGGGTGATGGGGGAGCCCGTTATGACGGTCTGCGCAAGGACTTCGTCAGAGAATGCGGCTATCCTTCCCTCCCTGAGGCGCTGGATGCCGGATTTCAGCCCGTCGGCTTCTTTTTTCAGAGAAGCAATGGATGTCTCTAATTTTTTGCTTTCGGAAAGCAGCTTTTCTTTTTCTTTGCGCAGAGTATCCTGTTCGGAACGCATCTTATCGCGCATCGCTGTCATTTCAGACAGTTTTTTCTGCGTTTCCTCTAATTTTTTTGCTCCTTCTTCAAGCTGTTCTTCGACTGCTCTGAGCTCTTCTTCTTTTCCGGCAAGATCGCCTCTGCTCTGGAAGAGATCCACTTCCATGCGGCTTATCGTATCTTCGTTCTTTTTCAGCTCTTCGCGCGTCGACGTGAGCTGGCGCTGTATCACCTGCATGCTGAAAAGGGCGGTCCTGACCTGCTCGGAAGCCGCGCTGAGCGTTAGAATCGTGGCAAGCGCGATTCCCACTCCGGTCAGTATCGAGATTATGCGTGAAGTGTATCTCGGGCGTAGCTTCATAAAGGTTATGCGCTTTTTGCCGAGCTTCATGCCTATCACGTCGCCCGCCCACGAAACAAGCGCGCTGACCGCTATCAGAGTCCCTATAAGCACCCAGTTTATATCGTGAAATATCTCAAACAATGCTAAGATCTACCCCGCAGTAAAATATATTTTCACGGCAAAGATATACCTGACCCGTTCATTCCATTATAGCAGGAAAAGAGCAGAAATTACGCTGTCAGTGCGCAAATGGCCGGCTCCTTCTGCCGCCGTCATTCATATTTCAGCGCTTCTATCGGATTAAGCAAAGAAGCTTTGTATGCGGGGTAGTAGCCGAAGCCGACTCCCACCATCGCGGAAAATACGAACGCAAGCACGATGGAACCTGTAGTAAAGACCGGAGGAGCAGATGTAAATGACGAAAGGGCGTAGCCCGCGCCGACCCCTGCCAGTATTCCGAGGACTCCTCCCACCATGGAAAGAACGACGGCTTCTATAAGGAACTGCATCCTTATGTCGCGTTCGGTGGCGCCTACCGCCATTCTTATGCCTATCTCGCGCGTGCGCTCCGTGACGGAAACCAGCATGATGTTCATTATGCCTATGCCTCCCACGACGAGCGATATAAACGCGATGGAGCCGAGCAGCATCGACATTATCGTAGTTGTGTTGCGCCGTGCCTCAAGCATCTGGGAGACGTTTCTCACCGAGAAGTCGTCGGCCTCGCCTTTTTTTATCTTATGCCGCTCGCGCAGCAGCACTTCCGTTTCATTCTGGATATAGGAGAGCGCCTCCATAGATACGCCCTTTATGTAGATGTTGCCTATCCTTCCTGCCGTCTTCCAGCGGACAAGACGGCGCTGGGCCGCCGTCAGCGGGACGAGGACGAAATCGTCCTGGTCGCTGCCCATGGAAGAGACGCCCTTTGATTCAAATACTCCCACGATATTAAAGGGGATCTTGTTTATCCTTATGGATTTTCCGAGAGGATTCTCGCCGGAAAAGAGCTTGTCCGCCACAGTCTGTCCGATGACCGCGACTTTAGCGCCCTGGCGGACGTCGCTTGCCCCTATGTCGCGTCCTGTGGCTATATTCCATTCCTGTACGTACGAGTAGTCGCCCGTGCTGCCTATTACGCTTGAGCTCCAGTTCATGTTTTCATATACAAGTGTCGCGCTCAGGTTTATCATCGGCGCTACGGCGTCCACGCCCGATACTTCTTTTTCTATCGCCAGAGCGTCGTCATATGTGAGATAGCGCGTCGTGCCGGTATTTGAACGCCCAGGCCTGTCGGGGAAGACCATTATGAAGTTGCTGCCGAAGGACGATATCTGTTCGTCTATGCTCTTGTTGGCTCCGGCTCCCACGGCGAAAGCCGCGATAACGGCGGCCACTCCTATGATTATTCCAAGCGCTGTCAGCATCGATCTTGTCTTGTTCCTGCGGAGGGCGGTAACGGAAGCGGAAAATACTTCGACTGCCGGTATCATGCGCTCTCGCCTCCGTTCTCAGATGGGTGAGAGCCGCCGTTTTTCGCGGCGTCTGCCGTCTGCTGCCGCACAGAGCGTCTGCTGCGGTTGATCTCGTCTTTTATTACCACGCCGTCCCTGAAATAGAGTATGCGCTTTGCATACTGCGCCACGTCCGGCTCATGCGTGACAAGCAGTATCGTCATGCCCTCGTCGTTCAGACGGCAGAAGAGGGCCATTATCTCGTCGCTTGTTTTGGAGTCAAGGTTTCCCGTAGGTTCGTCTGCCATCAGGATCTCAGCTCGGTTCACTATCCCGCGCGCTATAGCGACGCGCTGCTGCTGTCCCCCCGAGAGCTGCGACGGCTCGTGATATATGCGCTCGGAAAGCCCCATCTCGATCAGGGCTTCTTTTGCCTTGGCATGGCGTTCCTTTCTGGGAATGCCAGCATAGAGCAGAGGCAGTTCGACGTTCTCAAGCGCCGTCGTCTTCGAGAGCAGATTGAAGCCCTGAAAGACGAAGCCTATCATCCCGTTTCTTATATGCGCGAGCTCGTCGCTGTCCATATCCTCCACGCTTTTGCCGTCAAGGTAGTACTCTCCGGACGTGGGGCGGTCAAGGCAGCCCAATATGTTCATCGTCGTGGATTTTCCGGAGCCGGAGGGCCCCATCATCGCGACGAACTCTCCGCGCTCTATGCTCAGATTTACGCCGTGTAGTATTTCCACTTCGTCATTTCCGAGCTTGAAGCTTTTTCTTATATCCCTTAGCTCTACGAGGGGCATTTTATTTTCCCTCTTTCGGAACGACGATGCCCGTTATGACGTTTTCCCCTTCGCCGATACCTGACAGGATCTCTGTCCTGTTGCCGTCGGTCAGCCCTTTTTTGACTTCGATGCGCACGGGTTTTTTCTTGTCAAGCGTATAAACTGCCGGGGCAGTGGCCTCGGCGATATTCTGCTTCGGCCCTCCGGGGCCCGGCATGCCGGTGGGCATGTTCCCTGCGCCTTCGGACGGCTTGAAGCGGAAAGCGCTGTTCGGAACGGTGAGCACATCCTTGCGGCTCTCAAGTATCAGCGATACATTTGCCGTCATGCCCGGCAGAAGCTTCCCGTCCGGGTTGTTCAGTTTCACTATTACGGTATATGTGACCACATTGTCGCTGCTGTGAGGTGAAAGGCGGACCTGGGTCACTTTGCCGCTGAAATTTTTGTTCGGATATGCGTCCACGCTGAAGACGGCTTCCTGCCCTTCATGCACGCCGCCGATATCGGCTTCGTCCACGTTGACTTCGACCTGCATCTGAGTCAGGTCGCGCGCTATCTCGGCGATGGAAGGGGTCTGGTAGCTCGCCGCCACAGTCTGGCCTTCTTCTACGTTTTTAGCTACGACTACGCCGTCGACCGGCGAATAGATCTTTGTGTAGTTAAGGTTTATTCTGGATTTGCGCAGCGCCGCCTCTACCTGCGCCGCCTTTGCCGTCGCAGCGTCCAGGGTTGCTCTTGCTTTGAGCCATGTGCTCATGTCGGCGTCCACATCAGCTTTTGCTATGAGGTCGCGCTTTGCAAGTTCCTGTGTGCGAGCAAGGTTTTTGGCCGCGACGTCAAGGCCGGCCCTCGCGTTTACGATATCCGCTTTGGCGGAAGCGAACGAAGCCTCGTTCTGTGCGACGTCAGCCGCCTGCGTTTCGGAGTCCATTACCGCGATAAGCTGCCCCTGCTTCACAACGCTGTTGTAATCAAAGTAAAGCTCTTTTATCGTGCCTGATATCTGCGTACCGACGTCTACCGTTTCCACCGGGTTCAGCGTTCCCGTTGCCTGTATAGTGGAAAGTATGTCCGCGCGTATTACCGGAGCTGTTTTGTACTGTATCTCTGAGCCGCGGGCGGAGTAGAAGTAGTAGCCTCCGGCGGCTGCCGCAATAACAATAAGCAGCGCCGCTGTCTTGAAGAATTTTCCTTTTTTTGTCCTGCTATTCCCCATAATTCAATCCTCCCATGGCTTTTTCAAGGTTTATGTGCGCGGCCTTGCAGTTGTAAAGTGCCAGAACTTTGTTTGCCGAAACGGACGCGTAGGCTTCTACTGCGTCCGATATTTCAAGATTGTCGCCGACTCCCGCTTCATAGCGGCCCTGCGCTAAATCGAGAGTTGCTTTTACGGAGCGTACCGCTCCCTCGGTCGAAAAGAGCGCTTCCTTCGCTTCTCTGAGAGCTACCCATGCCTGGCGCACTTCAAGCGTTATGTTGTTTGACAGCGCCGCAAGCTCTGCCTCCGCCGCCCTGAGGTTTGCCTCGGACTGTTCTATGTTGCTTTTTGTAAGCCCTCCGTCTGTGATAGGGACGGAAAGAGAGAGCCCCGCGTTCCATTCGCCTCTTTCGAAGGGGGAAGCTCCTCCGAAGCCGTAACCTGCGGAAGCGGAAAGAGAAGGCGAAAGGCCCTTCATCTGGAGCGTGAGATTCGTCTTTGCCACTTCGACCCTCTTGCGCTTTGCCGCAAGCTCAGGCCGGTTTTCCTGCGCTCTTCTCATTGCTTCATCCAAAGATATGTCCCATTCTTTGAAGTCAAGTTCGTCCTTGACTTCTTTAATATCGCGTGCCGGCTCTCCCATCGCGTTTGCGAGCCTTGCGCGGAACTGCGCGATAGACGATTCTGCCTTTACAACGGCGAGTCTTGAGGAAGCAAAATCAGCCTCGGCTTTTGTGACTTCTATCTTCGGCTTCGTGCCTACTTCGTAAAATGAACGTGCCCACGTGAGCCGTTTTTCATAGTTTTCACGACGGGTGAGCGCGACCTCTCTTTCTCTCGTTGCGCGGTTCAGCCCGTAATACGCATTGCAGACTTCCTGTATTATCGAATCGCGCTGGGCCTCCAGGTCATCTTCCGCAGCCTCGGCCGAAAGCTTTGCTCCCGCCACTCTTGCCTTGCGGCGCCCCCAGTCGCTGATCGACTGCTCGGCTCTTATGCTGGTCGAATATGTGCCGCTGTTGTTCTTGTCCGTGAGTCCGCTCCCGAACCGTTTGTAAGAGCTGCCGGCGGACATCTGAAGGTTTCCGCTCGCGGCAGCCTGCCCGATCCCGGCGCGCGAAGCCGCAACTTTTTCGCTGTAGGCCGTCAGATTCGGGTTTCTCGCCATTGCCGTTGAAATACATTCGGCAAGTGTCAGCGTTTCCGCGCAGGCCGGGGCCGCGCAGAGCGCCAGTATGATGAGCGCCGCTGGATGCCTTAAAAGTCTGATCTTCATTGATTTTGCTCCTTTATTCTATATCCCTGCACGGTATCTTTATCGTAAAACAGCTTCCTTCGCCGGGATGGCTTTTTACAGAAATGGTACCGCAGTGCGCTTCGATTATCGCCTTGACGATCGCAAGCCCGATGCCGAGTCCGCCGCTTGCGCGCGTCCGGGATACGTCTGCCCTGTAGAATCTTTCGAAGATGTAGGGCAGGTCATTTTCCGATATCCCTATGCCGCTGTCGCTTACCTCAACGATAAAGTCGTCCTTGTTTTTATTCATTTTAATTGAAACTCTGCCTCCGGAGTCCGTGTAGCGCAGAGCGTTGGAAAGAAGGTTTTCTATTACCTGCCTTATCTTGCCCGCGTCGACGGCGGCCGTTATGCCGGATTCGATCTCGCGTGAGAGCTCCACGCCCTTGTTTTTGTAAAGCGGGTCGAAGATCATCGCGGCCTTCTCGACGATCTGGGAAACGTCGACCTTTTCAATGGAAAGCGAGTGTCCGGCGCTTTCTATGCTCGTCAGCTTCTCTGCTTCCTGAATCAGCTGAGAGAGACGGTCCACTTCGCTTACGGTAAGGCGTATCCTTTCCGGCGTAGGCTCCCATATGCCGTCCTCTATCGCTTCCAGGTGCGATTTTATTATCGTGACAGGATTGCGCAGCTCGTGGGCAAGGTCGCTCAGCAGCCTGCGGCGGAGCTTTTCCTGGGCTTCGAGAGTGCTCCCGAGGCGGTCGACGCTGTCCATAAGCTCAGAGAGCTCCGTTATATCGGATTCGGTCTTGTCTTCGATTTCGTAATTGCCGCGGCTTATCTGCTGCGCGCGTTTTGCCGCGTTGAGCACCGGACGGCTTATGCGGAATGCCATGAAGAACGCTATCGCAGCGGCCACAGCCAGCATAAGACCGACCGCGTAGAACATTATGCGGTTGAACTTTCTCAGGAACGCGCCTTCGGGGCTGAAGTTGAAAGGAACGTGCAGGATGCGCAGACCGCCTATCCTCTGTCCGTTTATAAGGATATCGCGGTTGTCGGTGATGAGATCCTCCTCGCGCAGCTCGCGCAGCGCATTGTTTGCCCTGCCGCGTTTTACGGGAGCCTTCTGCAGCCTGCTGTAGGTGCGCACTTCATCGCCGTCTTCGTCGGTAAGCTGCACGGCGACTATCGGCCAGCGAAGGAAGTCGGCGCTGACCGGAAGCATCGCGCACAGATCCCACGACCCGCTCTGCATATAAAAAGCCGCAAAGAGCTTCGTTATCTCATCCTCGTTATCGCGCAGCCTCTCCGACGCGAAATTTCTGAACTGCCTGTCAAGCAGTTCGGAGATAGCGGTGGGAATGATCAGCATGCATACGAGCACGATGACCATATACTGGAATATGAGCTGGGTCCTGAGGGATCTCTTTACATTCATTTTGTGCCGTCTGATATCTTATATCCGAAGCCGTGCATCGTGCGTATATAGCCGTTGTCATGTTCCGCGTCGCTCAGCTTCTTCCTTATATTCTTTATGTAGCTGTCTATCGATCTTTCAAAGCCTTCATATTCATAACCCAGCGCGTATGTTATGAGGTCGTCCCGGCTCCATGTTTTTTCGGGTCGGGAAGCCATTTTGGAAAGGATGAGAAATTCGTTGCGCGTCAGTGATATCTCTTCTCCGTTCTTTTTGACCGTATAATTCTGCGGGTCTATGACAAGAGAGTCTCCCACCTTGATCAGGTTTGCCGAAGCCGCGTTTTCGCCGCCGCCCTTTCTCAGGTTTGCCCGTATGCGCGCCATCAGTATCTTGGGGGAGAAGGGCTTTACTATATAATCGTCTGCTCCGGCGTCAAGCCCGGCCACGATGTCATCCTCTCCGCTTTTTGCCGTTACCATGATTATCGGAGCGTTTGATGTGCGCCGTATCTCGCTGCATACGTCCGCCCCCGCCATGCCGGGAAGCATAAGGTCGAGCAGGACAAGATCAAAATTTCCGGAGTTGAACTTAGCTAACCCAGTGACACCGTCGCCTGCTATATCCGCGCTGAATCCTTCCCGTTCTATATAAGCCTTTTCGACTTCCGCTATCGCCTGTTCGTCTTCTATTATCAGGATATTCATCTGAGCCGCACCGCCTTTCGCGTTTGTCTTCTGCCGCAGGCGCTGTTTTTATAAAAGAGAGCCTTTGTCCTCCGCGGCCCTCAAAACGAATTATAAGAGCATATGGTCTGCCGCAGGAGGCATAGAGCATAAAAGCCGAAACAACGCCTTTTTCTTCGTGCCGATTATATTCTATAGGTTAAATATGTAGATTTTATGAATTGATAATAAAAGATTATAAGATTCAGAGAGAGTTTACAGACTGACGCCGCCGGGCAGGCCTGCAGAACAGTGCGAATCGCCAGGACGGCGCTTTTCTTGACATAAACAACGGCGCTTGATATACTTTTCGCTGTTGCGGGGCGGCATAGCCAAGTGGTAAGGCAGAGGACTGCAAATCCTTCATCCCCAGTTCGAGTCTGGGTGCCGCCTCCATAGCTTAAAAACAGGGATTTTTGGAAATTCAAAAAACTGCGGGAAGTCGGGCTATTACCGGCTTCCCGCTTTTTTGCGTGTTTATGGATAATCATAAAAGGATACGGAAGATCGTGAAAATGGTACCTAAACTGGTACCTATATGTTTTTTCAGAGTACCATGATTCTCCCGGCTGCATTTATTTGCCCGTCCGGGATCTTTCCTCCTGCCCGACCACAGACGAATGCTTATAATTTATATAACGTTATGTTATTTCTTGCCGCCGGCATAAAAGAGCTCTGCGGCGGGTATCTTCGCTTTATCATGAAAAAAGATTTTCGTCCGTCGCTTGCACCGATACGGACTCACGGAGACCGACAGATCGGCATAAGGGACACTGACGCTCAGCCAAGAGCGATCAAAGAAGGTTTTGTCGGATATAAACTTGTTCGGAAGCATACGGAGGGCTTTCATATACTCTATGTAAAAGCCGGTCTTTCGCAGACGGATTAACCATTGTATAAAAATATAAATAGTGTATATTGACTTGAAAACTGCCCATATGGACTATTATTTATATTATCTTGCATGAATAAGAGCGGATCGCCGGAAATGAAATACGCTGTCTCCAGCGCAGGATTTAAGCTTCGCTTTATGCTATAGAGCCGCATCTTCCGCTGAGTTCTTTAGTTTACTTTTTGCGGGATGCCATGGTAAATTGTCTGATTATTCCGGTTATTTATTTTTTATGAAAAAGAATGTTGACAAACTCATAAAGCAGTTGTATCCTTGCGTGCAATGTTATAGGGGAAACCGATGAGGCGGAGATAAAGCCTTCATATGTGCCTTACAGAGAGCGGGGGAGCTGAGAAACCGCGGGAGATGCAGGCAGGCAAATGGACCGCCGAGGGTGCGCGGAAAGGTATTTTACCGAGTATGGCGCAACGCAGCCGCAGCGTTAAAGGCGGAGAGGCGTAATAGCGCTTCGTTGAGCGGGCCGCGAAAGCGGTCAATGAAGGTGGCACCGCAGATATAAAAGTTATCTGTCCTTTGGCAGCAGTTTTTGCCAAAGGACAGTTTTTTTATATATGCAGCAGAAACAAAAAACAGATAAGACAAGACAAGATTCAGAAAGGACGAGATGAGAATGAACAGCATCGAAGTAACCAGAGGAACAAATGAAGGAATAACAGCGGCTAAGGAAAGAACGATATCTTCGGAGAAAAAGACGCAGGGGCTTACGGTATCGCAGATAATGCTCGTAGCCGTGCTTCTTGCGGCGGGAGCAGTGCTGAAGTTTTTTGTAGGCTCGATATTTTCGGTCGGGATGAAGCCGAATTTCATCATAGCGATGTATTGCCTTGCGATACTGCTCGTTAAACCCAAGCTCAAAGAAGCGATAATAATAGGGCTGCTTGCCGGAGCAGTATGCCAGTTCTTCCCGGGCACGCCATATCTTAATTTCCCAAGCGAGCTTATAGGCGCCGTAGTGATGGCGCTTTTTGTAAAGGCCGGACGCAAAGCCGGAGGCTTCCTGATGCCGGCGATATCCACGTTCGTATCGACCGTCGCAAGCGGCGGTACATATGCGGCTCTGCTTTATTTGCTTTTCTTCTCGAAAGGCGCAGACGCCCCGGCGCCGCTTGCGGTTTTCCTGGGGATAATATTCGGTACGGCCACAATAAACGCTGTCATCGTCCAGCTGCTTTACATACCCGTAGCGACTGCGATGCATATGCGCGCCGATACCAAAAAGGAGAACTGAGCTGCCGTGATAAAGATAGAGAATCTTTCGTTTATATACGATGGCGGCAGGAAGAAAGCGCTGGATGACGTTTCCCTGCATGTGCCGAAAGGCGCTTTCTACGGCGTGGCAGGAGCCAGCTGCTCGGGCAAGAGCACTCTTCTGCGGGCTGTTGCCGGAATAGTGCCGCACTTCATGCGCGGAAGATTCTTTGGAACCGTGACGGTCGCGGGCGTCGACACACTGTCCGCCGAACCGCAGCAACTGGCGCGCACGGCCGGTTTTGTCGGCGAGGATATCGAAAGCCAGCTGATATGTGAAACCGTAGAGGAAGAGATATATTTCGGACTTGAGAATTTTGCGCTGCCGCACGATGAGATCGAAGTGCGTGCGGCAGCCGCAATGGAGATGCTTTCCATAGCGTCTTTAAGGGGAAGGCGGATATCCTCGCTTTCCGGAGGGCAGAAGCAAAAAACCGCGCTTGCGGCGATGATAGCGCTTTCCCCGCAGATTCTTATACTTGACAACCCGTCGGCCGAGCTTGACCCGGCCGCCACGGAAAACCTTTATTCCGCGCTGGCTGAGCTTAACGCGGGCGGCATGACGATAATTACTGCGGAGCAGAAGGCGGGCGTTCTCTGCCGCTTCGCTACGCATATGACGATACTTAAAGAGGGGCGCGCGCTGGCAAGCGCCCCGGTACAGCAGGTCATGGACGATACGGAGCTTCTCAGGGACGCGGGTATAATGCTGCCGCGCCGCGCAGAGCTGAGTTCGCGGCTCAAAGCGGAAGGCCTTTACAGCGGCGGGACCCCGCTTGATATACAGCAGGCCGCCGGGATGGTAAAAGGAATAATGCAATGAACAACATGATAGAATTCAGAAATGTATCCTACGGATATGAGGGCGTAACCCTTCTGAAAGACGTTTCTTTCACTATACCGGAGGGCTCTTTCACTGCAATAGCGGGGGAGAACGGCGCCGGCAAATCAACGATCTGCCGTCTGTCAGCAGCTCTTTTCAGGCCGGTTAAAGGAGAGGTCATAAGCGGAGGGTTATGTACATCCAGAGAAAAAACCGCCCGTTTTGCCAAATTCACAGGCTTTCTTTTTCAGAATCCCGACAGACAGATATGCCGTTCCACGGTCCGCGAGGAGATCGCTTTCGGTCTGGAATGTCTTGATCTCGGCACTGAAGAAAGAGAAAAAGCCGTTGACGGCATTTTAGAAGAATTCGGTTTTGAGCCTGACCGGGAGATATTCAGCATGGGGCGCGGCGAACGCCAGATGCTTGCGCTGGCCTCTGTGCTGGTCCGCAGGCCGAAGCTGCTTATTGCCGACGAACCGACGTCGGGACTTGACGCAGGCCAGTACCGCACCGCAGCGGAAAAGCTCAGAGAAGTCCACAAAAACGGAGCTACCGTGCTTATGGTAACGCACGACATGGAACTTGCGGAAGAACTTGCGGATGAAATGCTGGTGGCCGCTGCCGGAGAAATTAAAGCCCACGCTTCTGTTGAAGAGATATTTTCGAACAGCGCGGTGATGGAAGGCGCGTCGATCTGCCGCCCAGAGATGCGCGAGCTTGCTCAGATGCTCGGCGGTGATTTTGCCGGCGACGCTTCCGTCGATGATATCGTAAATACGATAAAAGCGTCGAAAAGGAGTGGAAACAGATGAAAGGCCTTTTGGAATGCGACGGCGGCAAAGGCGTGATATATGCCGTCAATCCGTCGCTTAAAGTGATCATAGCTTTTGCTGCCGGTATGTCCGCATTTGCGGTAAAAAGTATCTCCGGGGCGCTGTTCATCGCGCTTTTTACAATTGCTGCGGCGTACTTTTCCGGCCTGGGGAAGAAAGCCGTCTCCACGGCGCTCCTGATCGCCAAAATATCGATTCTGTTTTTTGTGATCCAGCTTTTGTGCGTGAGAAGGGGAAACCCGATTCTGAATCTCGGCTTTTTCAGCATAACGGACGCTGGCCTATATTATGCAGTTATGATGGCGTTGAAGCTTATAGCCGCGTCGCTGCCGCTCGTGCTTGTGCTTTCGGCGACAAAGCGCAGCGATCTCGCAAATTCTCTGGTGTATAACCTACACATTCCATTTAAATATGCTTTTGCGCTGACAACGACTCTTAATTTCATACCGGGGCTCGCCTCTGAAATGGCACAGGTAATGGAGGCGCAAAAAGCGCGCGGCGTAGATTTTGAGATCAAAAACCCGATAAAAAAGGCCGCTCTTATAGTGCCTCTCTGTCTGCCTCTGATGCTGTCGTGCGTCCGACGCACGGAAAACAGCGCGATAGCGGCGCAGCTGCGCGGCTTTGAGCTCCGCGGGCGCGGCAGCGCTTATAAAAAGTATCCTCTCGGCATGAAGGATGCGATCGCCGTTCTTGCATGCGCAGTCGTACTGTCGGCCGCGTTTATCCTGTAAAGCATGGCGCTCTGCCGAATAGATCGTCCGCCTGATTCTGCGAATCTCTTTTGCGCGCCCTGAAAGCGCAATTAACACAAAAAACACAAATAAAAAACACAAAACGAACACAAAAGGAGCTTTTTTTATTGGTAGACTTTATGCAGGAAAGATTGTAAAATATCCGCGTTAGGCAGATAAAGTTTATTTGAGCAAACCGTTGCACAGAATCAAGAGGAGGATATTGTAATGATTTCAAAGAAGACAATAATCGCATCAGTTACCGCAGCAGCCGCAACACTTCTTATGGCCGGCGCCGTTTTTGCGGCCGACGCTGTCGGTACGATAACCACACAGAAGATAATGTTCCAGCATCCTAAGTTTGAGCAGGTACAGAAGCAGCTTAAGGACATATCTGCCACGAAGCAGAAGGAAGCTCAGAGCGCCATAGACAAGGAGACCGACGATAAGAAAAAGGCTCAGATATACCAGTCTAAGCGCCAGGAACTTGCAGTGGAAGAGCAGAAGCTTATGGATCCTATCTTCAAGGATATCAATCTGGCGATAAGGACCGTAGCAAACCAGAAAAAGCTTACCGTGATCGTAGATAAGGAAGCGGTCTTTTTCGGAGGCGTTGATATAACGGACGACGTCATAGCCGAGCTTAAAAAGAAATAACCAATAAACATATCGTGAGCTTTTCGGCGGTTTCCTTTACGGGAGCCGCCTTTTTTTATCTCTCTGTGCTATACTGCAGACGGAAGGATATATTTCGCATATCCGCGCGGCTATTGCCTTTGGAGGATATGCGCCGACCTTAAAAGCATTGTGGAGGTGTTTTTTGTGTCCGAGGAGCTCAGTTTAAAAATCGTGCAGGCGGATATACCGGAAGACAGCAACGTTATTGTAGGGCAGAGCCATTTTATAAAAACGGTCGAAGATCTGTATGAGGCGATGGTAACGTCCGCGCCGTGCATTGAATTCGGCATAGCGTTCTGCGAGGCGTCGGGAGACTGCCTTATCCGCCATGACGGAAACAATAAGGATATGGAGCAGGCGGCTGTCGAAAACGCGAAAAAGATAAATGCTGGACATGTCTTTGTCATCGCAATGCGCGGAGGTTATCCGATCAATGTTCTGAACCGTATCAAGGATACGCAGGAAGTCTGCCGGATATTTGCTGCGACAGCAAATCCTCTGCAGATCGTCATTGCTGAGAGCGCGCAGGGAAGAGGCGTGCTCGGGGTAATAGACGGCTTTGTGACAAAGGGCGTCGAGAAAGAGGAAGACGCGTCTTCGCGCGTAGCGCTCCTGCGCGATATTATCGGATATAAGAGATAGTAAGGTAGCGCATTATACGGATATCTGATAAAACGGCGGCGCATTTTGCCGCCGTTTTTGCATGCCTCCTGCCGGCAATTTTAATGGAGATCGTTCCTGCTTATTGTTAAAAAACGAATTTTGTGTTATTATTCACAAATAGCAAAATATCGTCCTGATTTGGCAATGATTCGTTCGGAGTCGGAAGGCGTGTGTTCTGCAAGGCATATCTGCGTTGTCGCCTTCCGCTTTCGGCGGAAGGCTTTTTTATTATGGGGGGCTGCAAGTGATAAAAATTGCTATCTATGGCAAAG
>JAFYJW010000057.1 GCA_017537925.1 Synergistes sp.
AACGAGCCACAGAGTGCTTGCGAACGCGGGCGTGACGTTCAGGGTCGGAGCGAAGAAGACAGGCATCCCGGACCGCTACAAGGCGGGGCCGATCAGCGCCACCTATGTGATGCAGGACGAGATAACCGCTCTTAAGGCCGAGAATGAAAAGCTGCGCGGCAACATAGACAAACTTGAGGACAGAAACGACAAACAGCAGGAGAGAATCGGAGAGCTCGAGAATCGGAATGACAAACTGCAGGAAAACGTGGAAGAACTCAAGGCGCAGGTACGCATACTGATGGAGGCTGTCGGCAAAAAGTAAGCGCAGAAAATCTGAGCCGCGATATCGGTCCCTTGCGGAACCGGCGATATGGCTCGCTCACGTCCTTCGGACATGAATTGCGTCTTGCGGCGCATGAGTTGATGCAGGCATCCATGAATTGCGGCTGTGTCGCATGAATTGCGCTGACGCGCATGGAAAAGCAATTCAATTCACGAAAGCGCAGCAAGAGCCCATGGCGCAGCCGATCCATGCCCGCTAAGCGGCAAATCATTGTATTTAAGCCGCCGGCGAGATTCGCCCGAGCGGCTTTTACGTGGTGTGCCGGCTGTTGTTTTGCCCTTTCCTCTTTTATGCTTTACGCCCGGCAGTTTTGCGAAAGATTCGGCGTCCGCAGCGAAGAAAAAAGGGCACACCCGTAAGCAGGTATGCCCTTTGAGTTTTTAACGTGCGCTGATTTAGAATTTGCCGGCTTTGGCGGCTTCTTCAACTGCCACCGCCACAGCTACCGACGCTCCGACCATCGGGTTGTTGCCCATTCCGATGAGTCCCATCATATCTACGTGCGCCGGCACGGAGGAGCTGCCGGCGAACTGCGCGTCGCTGTGCATGCGTCCCATCGTGTCGGTCATGCCGTAGCTTGCAGGGCCCGCAGCCATGTTGTCGGGGTGCAGCGTGCGGCCGGTGCCGCCGCCTGACGCGACCGAGAAATATTTCTTCCCGTTTTCCGTCGCCCACTTCTTGTATGTGCCTGCGACCGGGTGCTGGAAGCGCGTCGGGTTCGTCGAGTTGCCGGTTATCGAAACGTCGACGCCCTCGTGTCTCATTATCGCCACGCCCTCGCTGACGTCGTTTGCGCCGTAGCACTTTACCTTTGCTCTGTCGCCGTCAGAGAAGGGTTTTTCCGACGTTATCGAAAGCTCTCCGGTGTAATAGTCATATTTGGTCTCTACAAAAGTAAATCCGTTTATGCGCGATATTATGTATGCCGCGTCTTTGCCGAGTCCGTTAAGTATTACGCGGAGAGGCACCTTGCGCACTTTGTTCGCCGTGCGCGCGATGCCTATCGCGCCTTCCGCCGCGGCAAAGGATTCATGCCCGGCCAGGAAGCAGAAGCAGGCTGTTTTTTCGTCGAGCAGCATCGCGGCAAGATTGCCGTGCCCGAGTCCTACCTGTCTCTGATCCGCCACGGAACCCGGCACGCAGAAAGCCTGCAGACCTTCGCCGATCTTTCTGGCGGCTTCAGCCGCGCTCTTCGCGCCGCTCTTTATCGCGTTGGCGGCTCCGAGCGTGTAGGCCCATACCGCATTGTCAAATGCTATCGGCTGTATGCCGCGCACGATCGCCGCCACGTCTATGCCCTTTTCGAGGCAGAGATCGCAGGCTTCGTCGAGGGAAGCGAAGCCTTTTTCTTTGAGGAAAGCGTTGATCTTTTCTATTCTGCGTTCGTAACCTTCAAAGTTTGCCATTTCGATTACCTCCTACTGCCTGCGCGGGTCGATTATCTTGTCGGCTTCCGCGTAACGGCCGTAAGTTGCGGTGTTTTTTTCGAATGCTTCTTTCGGATCCGCGCCTTTTCTGATAGCTTCCATCATCTTGCCGAGGGAAACGTATCTGTAGCCGATTATCTCGCCGTTCTTGTCAAGCGCCTGGTCGAGGACATAGCCCTCCGCCATCTCAAGGTAGCGCGGACCCTTCGCAAGTGTGCCGTACATCGTTCCGATCTGCGAACGGAGCCCTTTGCCGAGATCTTCGAGGCCGGCCCCCACCGGCAGTCCGTCGTCGGAGAATGCGCTCTGCGTCCTGCCGTAGGCTATCTGCAGGAAGAGCTCGCGCATCGCTGTGTTTATCGCGTCGCATACCAGGTCCGTATTAAGGGCTTCGAGAATCGTCTTTCCGGGGAGTATCTCCGACGCCATGGCTGCGGAATGCGTCATTCCGGAGCAGCCTATCGTTTCCACCAGCGCTTCCTGTATTACTCCGTTTTTGACGTTCAGCGACAGCTTGCAGGCGCCCTGCTGCGGAGCGCACCAGCCGATGCCGTGGGTGAAGCCGGAGATGTCTCCGATCTGCCTTGATTCCACCCATTTCCCTTCTTCGGGAATAGGCGCCGGGCCGTGTTTTGCGCCCTGCGCCACACATGCCATTTCTTCAACTTCACGGGAATATTGCATTTGAAGACTGCCTCCTTGAAAAGTAAATGGTGATCTGATATTTATTATTTTTTTTTGCGAAAATCACAGCCGCCGGTGAGCTTTAATATCCCCACTCGAAATCCGGGCTACCGGCTTCGAGCAGACGGCGCTTCATGTCCGCGGTTATCTCGCCGAGGGCCTCTTTTGTGCGCCCCTCGCAGCGCGCCACAAGGACCGGCTGCGTGTTTGAGACGCGCACGAGCCCCCATCCGTGCTCATAGATTATCCTCACGCCGTCAATAGTCACGACGTTGAGCTTTTCGGCAAGTGCCTTCTCTTTGACGCGCTCTACGACCCCGGCTTTTTTATCGTCCGGGCAGTCGTATCTGGTCTCTATCGTAGACGGATATATCGGGATGTCTTCCATAAGCGCCGAGAGCGGTTTGTCGCTGTTTGACAGGATCCTCGCCATGCGTCCCGCCGCGTAGAAAGAGTCGTCGTAGCCGAAATATTCGTCTGCAAAGAACATATGACCGGAAACTTCTCCCGAGAAGAGCGCATGCTCCTCGCGCATCTTTGCCTTTACGAGAGAGTGTCCCGCTTTCCACCAGAGAGGTCTGCCGCCGAGCCTTTCCACCGTCTCGGGAAGCGCAAGGGAGCTTTTTATCTCGCAGATCGCGACCGCTCCCGGATGTTTCGGCAGTATTTCTTTCCAGTAGAACGCCATAAGGCGGTCTCCCCAGATCACCTCTCCCTTGTCGTCGACGACGCCGATTCTGTCGGCGTCTCCGTCGAAGCCGGCCCCGAAATCCGCGCCGCTGCTGCGCACTGCGTCGATCAGGAAGCCTAAATTCTCACGTTTTGTCGGGTCTGGATGGTGGTTGGGGAAGTTCCCGTCGGGCTCGCTGAAAAGTTCGATGACTTCGCAGCCGATGCGGCGCAGGAATTCCGGAGCGTAAAGCCCGCCCGTGCCGTTGCCGCAGTCGCAGACGACTTTTGGCCTGCGCGGGCCGAGCGTGATCTTTGATACCAGCATGTCTATATATTCCGCGTTTATATCCGCGGTCCTGATGCTCCCGGGCTTCTGCGCCTCCGGCATATCGCCGGCCTCTATCATTTTGCGCAGATCCTGGATGTCGCCGCCCCAGAGCGTGGCTTTGTCATATGCCACCTTAAGACCGTTGAACTCTTTGGGGTTGTGGCTCCCGGTCACCATTATCCCGCCGCCGACGTCGCAGCGGTAGAGGCTCCAGTAGAATGTCGGCGTCGATACCATTCCTATATCGATGACGTTTATGCCGGACATTGATAGTCCGCGCGCGGCGGCAGCCTTTATGCGCGAAGTGGAGAGCCTTGCGTCTCCTCCCAAAGCGGCATTATCAACACCGCGGCGTTTCAGCCATGCGCCGTAGGCGCGCCCTATCAGGCAGACATTCTCGTCGGTGAGCTCCGTGTCTGCGATGCCTCTTATATCATATTCACGAAAAATGTGTGCAGGGACGTAACTCATAATGTTTCCTCCATTCCGGCGGCGTTTGCCTCACTCTAAAAGAATATAGCTTTTGTAATCCTTTTGCAACAGAAGAAAAGCCCGTGAAAGCTCCTCTTTGCGCCGCGGCCGGCAGCGCGCTGGCCTTCTACTGTCTGCCTATTACCATAACTCCCGTTATCTTCGCGACGGGGCTTAAGACAAGCGACGATTCGATCTTTACTTTGTTGTAGGATGCTAAGAAGCGCGCCTTGAGCCCCAGCGCCTGAGCGGCAAGATATATGTTCTGAGACATCGCGCCTGTCGCGATGTAGTTGAACTCCTCTGTATTCATCAGTCCGCTGGTGACGAACACTATGACGCACGGGGCGGTCTTTGCGAACTCCTGTGTCACCGCCGCGGAGGTCAGGCGTTTTTCATCGGTCTGTTCGATGAGCCCGCCTTTTTCCCAGTTGTAAAGGTAGCCGCCTTTCTTAAGCAGCACATAGATCTTTACATATGGCTCGCGCCCCATAGCCATCGGCACGGTCCAGCCCTTCGGCTCCCTGTTTTTGCCTGTTGCGGCCCAAAGTATCGTGGCGAGCTCCTTTTCGGAGAGCTCTTCCTTTTCAAACGGCTTCTGTTCCGCGGACGAACGATTCGCTATAGCTTCAAGCACCGAAGGACCGCCTGTTTTGTCAGGCTCCGGCAGAAGGAAGCTCGCGGCAGACGCAGCGGCTGCGGAAAGAAGCAGCAGTGCTGATGTGAGTATTACAAGTCTTTTCATTTATATTCCCTCCATAATAAAAATGTTTTTGAAACTTAAAGCCACGGCCACGAAGGAGAAAAACCGAACAGCAGCAGAATGAATTTGCCGAAAAACATCGCCGCAAGCATCCCGGCGAATAAGAATGGGGCGAACGGCACAGCCGTCTTGCGCGTGACCTTTTTTGCGATAAGAAGCGGCAGCACGGTTATGCCTCCTGCGAGAAAACCGAGATAGAGCGCAAGTATCGTCATTTTGAGCCCCATAAACGCACCTATGCCCATGGCAAGCATAGCGTCGCCGAAGCCCATTTTCCCGCGGCTTGCTATCAATATTGCCGCCATCAGCGCAAAACCGGCTGCTGCACCGAACGCGCCGTCGGCAGCGGCGCCCACGCCGTGCGGGATCCTCAGCAAAAGGCCGCATGCCGCCATCGCTATCGCCCAGGAATCGTAGATATAGCCAGTTTCGATATCGGTCAGCGAATGAAATGCCATAAAGGGAAGGGCCGCCGCGGAAAAGAAAAACGCGGATGAAAGACCGAAACGCCATGCGCAGAAAGAAAGCACGGCCGCCGCCGCAAGCTCCGCCGTGAAATGACGCAGCGGAATCTTTGCGCCGCACATGCGGCAGCGCCCGCCGAGCGCAATGAAAGAAACGACCGGTATCAGATCCCGCGCGGAAAGCGTCCTGCCGCAGCTGTCGCATACGGAACGTTCGCTGCCCCACCATTTTTTGTCGGCAGCGGTACGCATCGCCGCGGCGTTGGCAAACGAACCCAAAGCCGCGCCGAGCCAGAAAGCGGTAAAAATCAGAAGCGCATCCTCCATTGGTTTTCCCCCGGCCGCAAAACGTGTAAAATTATGGATATATTTTACACGCAAGGAGCAAATATTCCCAACACAGGAGGAACAGCAGATGCCGATAGTGACAGTGAACATCAAGGAAGGCCGCACGGTGGAACAGAAACGCGCGATGGTGGCCAAAATGACGGATGTAATATGCGAGACGATGGAAGTTAAGCCGCCGCAGGTGCGCATAATCATCAACGAGATGAAAAACGAGAATTTCGCGATAGCTGGGACCCTTATCTGCGACGACCCGTCAAGGCAGATAAAGAAGAGCTGACGGTAGCCCGCCAAAAACGCAGATAAAAGGCCGCGCCGTTTCGTGCGCGGCTCTTTTGCCCTGATGCGCGTGCTGCGGATAAAGCCGCGCATATTGCAAAACATTGCCCCCGTCCAGCGGCTGTTTTCGAAGAGAAAGCGGCCGCGCAGTTGCGTCTTTTTGTTTTGTATTTCTCCTGCGTTTCTATATTTGATATAAAAATCTCTCCGTAGTGATAAAATTACTGTGTCTGACTTTTTGCCGTCAGACATATGCTCTGTCCTTTACTGTAAGGTGGTATCGTTTTGTTCGGGAAGACGGATAACATAGAGAAAAAAAGCGAAAACAGCGAAGCTCCGCGCAAAAAAAGCAGATGGAAGCTGTTTGTCCTGGCGGCCGTGGTATTTATCATTGCCGGCGTCATCGTGCTTTCCAGGATGGATTTCCTTGGCGACTTTGTCAGGGAAAAAGTGACTGAGACCGCAGCGAAGGAACTTTCCGCCGACGTTGTGATAGGATCGTTGTCCGGCAACCCTCTTACGGGATTAAAGGTCGAAGATATCTCGCTTTCGCGTTCGGGCGACAAGATACTCTCCGTAAAGAGCATCGGGGCGCGCGTATCCGTGCCCAGCATAGCTGCAGGCAGTCCGAAGCTTTCTGTTTTAAATATAGAGGGCTTTGAGGCTTCTTTGGACGAACTGCTTGACCTGCTGCCCAAAAGCGAAAAGAAATCGGACGAGCCGGTCGATATACCGGTCGAAAGGATCTTTGTGAGCGGAAGCACTATGCACACAAAATGGGGCACGCTGAAACTGAATCCCAGCACCGTCAGGATAAAAAATTCGCAGGACTTCAGAATAGGCGCCGCCGGAAACATGGCCGGCAAGGATTTCACAGCCGCGGGCGCCGTAGCGAAGAAGGAAGGTTCGTGGAGCTCGGATAAGTTCGCCGTTAAGTTTGGCGGCGGGAAAGCAACTGTCACCGGCGCGGTTTACCCCTCCGCCGATATGGATATAAGCCTTGAATCGCTTAACATATCCGAAGTCGCGGACGTCTTCCCGCAGATCCTCAAATACGGGGTGCGCGGGCTGCTCTCCGGAAAAGCGACGGTCAGCGGCAGCACAAGCAGCGACATAACGACGCAGGGCACAGGAAATCTGCACGACGCAGTGGTAAGCGGCATCCCGATAAGCGACCTGCAGGCAAAATGGGACGTAAAGCCGGGACATATAAAAGTGACGGTAGATCAGGGAAAAGTGTTCGATTCCGTCCTCTCCGGCGGACTGACGCTGGACGATATCTCCGGCGACAAGCGTATGTCCCTTAAGGCTGACGTAAAGAACTTCAAATTCGCGGACTGGTCCGATAAGCTGAAAGAAGAGACCGAAGGATACGCACGTTTCCTCAGGGGCGGCATATCTTCGCTCTCGGCGAATCTCAGCGGCCCGCTCAACGCGCTGAAAGGGCGCATAGATCTTTCCCCGTCGGACGTCAGCTACAAAGAGATCTCGCTTAAAAACATTTCCGGAAGCGCCGTCTTCGACGGACGCCCGGCGGGCACTGTCGACGTATCCGCGATGGCGGACGGGAAAAAAGCAGTGCTGAAGGGACTTCTGTCATTCGGGGACAAGGTGCCTACCGACGTGACCTTTGCGATAGACGGCTATCCGGTAGAGAAGGTGCTTAAGTCCCTGCCGAAAGCAGCCGATATCCCGGCAAGCGGCACGATAGCGGTAAAAGGCACGTGCGCAGGGCTTCCCGGCCGCTGGGTCGTGTCCGCGAACGCCTCCTCCTCCGCGGTGAACGCGCCGAAGGTCGGTCTGCTCTCAGATGTTAAATGTTCCGCAAAATATGAAGCCGCCGATAAAAAACTCACTCTTTCGGACGCGTCGGCCGATTTCAACGGAGCGAAGATAGCAGGCTCAGGCGTCGTGAGCACAGGCGGTTCGCAGGGCGGAAGCCTGGATCTGAAGGGAACGTTCCGCAACGCGGACGCGAAACGTTTTTACAGGCTCGTCCCCGTGCTCGAAAGCCTCAATATAGAAGGAATTGCCTCAGGTACGTGGAGCGCATCAGGCACGCCGGCGTCTCCCGTTATCAGAGCGCAGGCCATAGCTCCGTCCGGGCGGTTCCGCGATCTGCGGGTCCAGAAGCTGAAGACGAATATCGAATACAAAAACGGCGTGCTGCGGCTTGACCCGATCGACGCGGACGCGTGCGGAGGGCACGGCCGCCTTGCATGCGATATCACGCTGCCATCCGCAAAAGAGGGCAGGAAAACGTCATGGAAGCTTGGAGGAAAGGTGTCGTCGACCGATTTTTCAATGATCAACGGCCTGCTGAAAGCAAAAGAGGACATATCCGGGAAGGTGACCGGAGACGTTACTGCAGGCTCTGCGGCAGGCGGCGGCATCAACTGGGGATTCAAATTTAAAGGCGAAAAGGTGCGCTGGCGCGAATTCAAGGCAGACAGCATAGACGGCATAGTAGAAGGCAGCCCCGAAGAGATAGTCATAAAAAAGGCAGACGGGCTCTTCCTCAACGGCAATACGTCCGTGACTGGCAGGATAAAAATGCCGCCGGCAAACAGGCCCTTTGCTGACGCGAAACTTGACCTGTCGGCGTCGATAAAAGATATGAACCTTTACGACTTTCTGCGCAGGCATTTGCCGTCCGTCCGTTCGGTACAGGGGCTTATTAAGGCAGACGCCGAGATAAAAGGGACCGTGGCGGAACCTGAATTCAATGCGAAGGGGTGCGCAGCGCCGCTTCTTTTCCGCGGCATGCTCATGCCGATAACGGAGGCCAAATGCCGCGGTTCGCTTAAAGATATAGAGATAAGCGAAATAACCCCGACGCTGAAAGACGGCGTAGTAAAAGGCAGCGGGCGTCTGTATGAGAAAAACGGAGAATGGTTCAGCGATATCAGCATAAAAGGCGACCACGTCGGTATGAAGCAGTTCGGCGCGTACCTGCCGGACGAACTCCGCCCGCGCTTCGGAGGAACGGCGAATTTCACGATGGATCTTACAGGAGAGGCGTCGAAGATAAGGGGTACAGGTTCTTTCACGGCGCCGGATCTGACGATAATGGGGATAGAATTTAAAGATATAAACGCCCCGTTCTTTATATCCAAAAACTACCTGATGGTCGAAGATCTGAGCGCTAACGTCTGCGGCGGCAGTCTAAACGGCGGCGTCGGCCTTGATTTCAAGGGCAGCAAGTGGGGCGGCAGCGTTACCGTCGTAAGCTCGGACCTTGAGACGCTTGCCAAACAGGCGCTCCCGGATCTTAAAGGCAGGATAACAGGCAAAGGCGACCTTAAGATCCGCGGCGGGGGAGAGACCGGACGAATGTCGACGATAAAGGGCGGCGGCGCTCTGAAACTCTCTGACGGAGAAGTGACGAGCTTTGACGCGATAGAGACCGCTAAGAAGTACACCGGCGGAAAGCCGCTGCGCTTCCACAACGTGCAGGCCGCTTTCACCTATGACGGAGGGGATATAAACATCCTGCCCGGCAGTCAGGCGACAGCGCCGAAGAACGACACAGTCTACAACTATGTGATGCTTGACGGCTTCATAAGCCGCAAGAAAGAGCTCTCTTTATTCAGCATGGGAAAGATAAACATCCGCGCGCTGAATTCGCTTATCGGCGCTTTCGGCAGCATCGCGAACGCGGGCTCCGATATAATCTCCGGCAGGGTCGACAGCAGCGAGCTGCTGCCCAGCGTCGTCGGAGGCGTTATAAAGGGGCTTGCGAGGAGCGAATTCCGCTTTGTAACCCTCAATGTCGGCGGTACGACGGAAGATCCGGATTTTTACAACATCAAGGTCCAGGGCACGACGATGCAGACCTCTGCGAAGGAGGCCATTCCTACGAGCAACAGCGACCCGGACGCAAGAAGCCTTTCTAAAAAAGGCAACACCACGTTCCGCTTCAAATTTGAGATACCGGTCGGTCCGGGAAACGGAGGCTCTTCCGACAATACGTCGAAGGGGCAGTCATTTGAGAATCTTTTCAGCAACATAGATTTCAGCATGTAGGCAGGTACCCGGATGAAGGATATCACTCTTCTTTTGGGCGGCGCAAGAAGCGGCAAGAGCACGTTCGCGGAAAAGATAGCGCTGTCCCGCAAAGGAAAAGTCACATATTTTGCCACAGCCGACTGCCGCGACGGCGAGATGAAAAAGCGCATAGAGCTGCACAGGGCAAGGCGTCCGAAAGAATGGGCGCTGTGGGAGGGAGAGCCGTCAGATCTGCCGCGGGCAGCAGCCGGCGCTTCCGGGCTCATACTCCTCGACTGCCTTACGATGTGGCTTACACGCCTCTTTCTCTCCTGTCCCGAGGCGGAAGGCGAAGACGAAAACGCATGGGCCGCGCGCGAAAAAGAGATAGATTCTCTCGTGCGCAGCCTCTGCGAAAGCGTTTCAGACGACTCGTCCCTTATTATCGTAAGCAATGAGGTAGGCTTCGGGCTCGTGCCCCCGTATCTGATGGGGCGCCGCTTCCGCGACCTGCAGGGGCGCATGAATCAGCTCTGCGCCGGATACTCGAAAAACGTGGCTCTTATCGTGGCAGGCTGCCCTCTCTGGGTAAAGGGCGGATTTGAGCTGCCGGATGATCTGTCATGACAAAAGACCCGGGCGAAAGATTCGGTAAGTTTGCTGAAAGTATTTCCGCCGGGCTACGCGGCGGTTTCCCCGGAGATCTTGCCGCCTGTTTTGTCGTTATATGGACCCTTCTTTCCAGAATACCGCTGCCGAAGAGCTGGTGGCCGGAAAAAGTCCCCAAGGGAGACAGGGCGCTTGCGCTTGCGCCGCTTGCCGGCGGGCTGCTCGGCGTGACCGGCGGCATTTCCGCTGTCGTCATCCGTTCCGCTGGGGGAAGTTCCCTCGTTTCGGCCTGGACTGCCGCAGCAGTCTACTTTTTGGCCGGATGGAGCCTTCACCTCGACGGATGGGGCGATCTCTGGGACGGCATAGGCTCCGGCAGAAGGGGAGACGCGCTGCGGGAGATAATGAAGGACAGCCGCCTCGGCTCATTCGGGGGCGCGTCGCTTGTTCTGGCGTTCGGCCTCTGGACGTCTCTGCTTGCTTCGGTGAATCCGCATCTGCGTTTCTCAGCCTGCGTGATATCCGCGGCTTCGGCCCGCTTTGCTGAAGACTGCGCCGCATTTTACGGGCGCTATCCGTGGGAGGAGGGCATGGCAAAGGGTTGGGTCGACGCCTTCTCATCATGCGATCTTTTCGTATCGGCGCTCTGTCTTCTGCCTTTTGCGCTCCTTTCGCCGCTGCGCGCGGCGCTTTGCGCGGCTTTGTCCGCATTGGTCGGTTTTTCTTTCGCTCTCTTAATGAACAGGCGGCTCGGAGGCGTAAACGGGGACGTCCTTGGCGCTTCCGCGGTCGCGGCCGAGATAGTTTCGCTTGCGGTATGGGCGCTGTGGTGAGGCCGAAGCTAATAGCTCTTGATATGGACGGCACGATGCTCGACGGCGAAGGGCGTCTTACCCCGCGCCTGAAAGCGGCGTTTGCCGCAGCTCAAAGCATGGGGGTCCGCATAGTGGCGGCCACAGGGCGTATGTATCCTTCGGCTATGACGCATCTGAGCGAAGCCGGCATAAAAAGCGCGTCGATCTTTTACAACGGCGCTCTGATACGCGACACGGAAGACGGGCGCACTATATATGAAAGAAGAGTCGGAAAAGAGCTGACCGCCGAGATACTGATTTTTTTCCGCGAACGCGGATGGTACATACAGGCCTACTCGGACGACAGGCTTATAGTTGTGGACGACAGAGACGAGCGCTGCCGCTACTATGAAAAGCTGTCGGAGCAGAAGGCCGTCGCATACGGCGAGAAGTTCTGGGAGTGCGGCCTTGATTCCTCAAAGCTCCTCGGCATATCCTTTGACGGCGAAGAATTTACAAGGATGGGGCGCGAAGTGCGCGAAGCATTCGGCGAAAGGATATATCAGGCGACTACATGGGGGACTTTTCTTGAGATCGCGCACCCCTCGGTGAACAAGGCAAGCGCGCTTGCGCGCGTATGCGGCTATTACGGCGTGCCGCGCGAAGAGGCCGCCGCGATAGGCGACGGAGTAAATGATATAGAAATGATAAAATGGGCCGGCACCGGCATTGCGATGGAAAATTCCAAAGAGATCGTAAAGGCGGCAGCGGACATTATAGCCCCGCCGAACACCGAAGACGGCGCAGCCAGGATAATAGAGCGTCTTATTGCGTCATAGAAAAAAAGATTCTGTATGGCTTTGCCTGAGTCAGGGCGCTGACAGGCCGACCTTTTCCGCAGAAAGGCTGATGATATCCGTTATGAAAAATTTTTTCAAGCTTGACAAGCCTACGCTTTCGTTTGAGATATTCCCGCCCAAGGGCACAGGAGACCTCTCAAAGATATTCGCGGCGGTAGACGGGCTTGCTAGCCTTGACCCGGATCTTATAAGCGTGACATACGGCGCCGGAGGCACGAGCCGCGAGAATACCGCCGAGATCGCTTCACGCATCCAGAACGAATACGCGATACCCGCTCTGGCGCACCTTACCTGCGTCGGGAGCACAAGCGCTGAGATGCGGCAGACTCTGGACAAGCTGCAGTCTCTGGGAGTCAAAAACATACTTGCGATGCGCGGCGATATCGGAGAAGAGGGCACGAAGGACTTCAGCCACGCAAGCGACCTTATTAGATTTATAAAAGAAAACTATAAATTCAACATATTCGCTGCCTGCTACCCGGAAAAGCATATAGAGGCCTACTCGATGGAAGAGGACCTCGAACACTTGCGCGAAAAGTGCGCCTGCGGCGTCGACGTCCTCATAAGCCAGCTCTTTTTCGACAATTCGCTTTTCTTCCGCTTCCGAGACAGCGTAAGAAAGTTAGGCATAACGGCTCCCATCGAAGCCGGAATAATGCCGATCACATCGCCGACGCAGATAAGCCGCATGGTGGCGATGTGCGGCGCGTCTATCCCGGACGCGGTGCAGAAGATAATACGGGCATACGGACACAACAGCATGGCGATGCGTGAAGCGGGCATCGCCTACGCGACAAATCAGATAATCGACCTTCTGGCCGGCGGCGTCGACGGGATACACCTCTATACGATGAACCAGCCGGAGATAGCGAAGCGCATCTGCGAGAATATCCGCGGAGTGCTCTACTCGCTGCGCGTGAAGCGCGCGTAGGGGGACGCCATGGACCTGAACAGAATACTCATATTCGACGGAGCGATGGGCACGATGCTGCAGAGGCACGGGCTTGCCCGCGGCGTCGTTCCGGAAACGCTCAATGTGACCGCCCCTGAAATGATAGAAGAGATCCACCGCGCCTATCTTGACGCGGGCGCCGACGTGATACTTTCCAATACATTCGGCGCGAACCGCTTCAAAGCGGAGCAGGCGGGCATGGATCTTGCGCTGATGACGGAAGCCGCGGTAAAGACCGCAAGGCGCGCGGCAGACAGCTATCCCGGAAAATATGTCGCGCTCGACATAGGTCCCTGCGGACGTATGCTTGCGCCGGCGGGAGACCTTGATTTCGAAGACGCTGTCTCCGTTTTTGCGGAAGTAGTAAGAGCCGGAGCCGGGTGCGGCGCGGATCTTGTGCTGCTTGAGACCTTTACAGACCTGTACGAACTCAAAGCGGCCGTGCTTGCCGCGAAGGAAAACTGCGATCTGCCGATATTCGCCACGATGAGCTTCGAAGCAAACGGCAGGACATTCTTCGGCACGGAAGCCGAATCGATGGTGATGACGCTTGAGGCGCTCGGCGTCTCGGCGCTCGGCATAAACTGCTCGCTGGGGCCGGCACAGATGGCCCCGGTCGTAAAAAGGATAGTCGAGGCCGCGTCGGTGCCTGTGCTTGTCCAGCCAAACGCCGGACTGCCGGTGATGGAGAACGGAGTGTCCCGCTATGACGTGACGCCGGAGCAGTTCGCGTCGCAGGTACGGGATTTCGTGCGCGGCGGAGTCCGTTTCGTCGGCGGCTGCTGCGGGACGACCCCGGAATATATAAAACTTTTGAAAGAAAAGACCGCCGGAATGAGCGCGGCGGAGATAAAAAACGAGCCGCGCGGAGGCATCTGTTCCCCTTCGCGGCAGCTCTATTTCGACCGTGTGACCGTTATCGGCGAGAGGATAAACCCGACCGGCAAGAAGAAGCTTCAGGCCGCTCTGCGCGAGGGCAACATAGACTACATTGCCGGCGAAGCGCTGCGCGAGGAAGAAGCGGGCGCGGACGCGCTGGACGTCAACGTCGGGCTGCCGGATATAGACGAGCCCGCGGTGCTTGCGCAGGCCACTGCGCGCATACAGGCATCCACGCAGCTTCCGCTGCAGCTTGATTCCGCCTCCGTCGAGGCTCTCTCAAGGGCCGCAAGGATATACAACGGCAAGCCGCTGCTGAACTCTGTGAACGGGAAAAAAGAATCGCTCGAAGCCGTGCTTCCTGTGGCAAAAAAATACGGCTGCGCCGTGCTGGGGCTTACGCTTGACGAAAAGGGCGTCCCCGAAACGGCCGAAGAGCGTTTTGCTATAGCGGAGCGCATCGTTGCCGCGGCTGAGGCCGCAGGCATTCGTCGCTGCGATATACTGATCGACTGCCTCATGATGACGGTAGGCGTTCAGCCGGACCAGGCGCTGCAGGCGCTGCGCGCGATATCGATGGTCAAGGGGAAACTCGGCGTGAAGACCGCGCTCGGCGTGAGCAACGTTTCGTTCGGACTTCCGAACCGTCCGCTGATAAACAGGACGATGCTTGCGATGGCGCTTGCGTGCGGGCTTGACGCCCCGATAATGAACCCCTGCGACAGCGGCATGACAGATACGGCAGCTGCCGCGCGCCTTCTTCTGGCGCAGGATGGCGCGTCGGAAAGCTATATCTCGAAATTCGGCGAGGCTCAGCCGGAAGTCCGCCCCGCGGCCGTGCAAAACGCGCCTGATCTGCGCGCCGCGATTCGGCACGGCATAGAAAGCGAGGCCGTGGAGGCGGTAAAGTATCTGCTGTCGTCACTTCCCCCTCTTGAGATAATAGATAAGGAGATAATCCCCGCGCTTGACGCAGTCGGCAGAGATTACGATACCGGAGAGATCTTCATAACGCAGCTGATACAGTCGGCCGAAGCGGCAAAGGCGGCGTTCGACGTGCTGCGTGACAAGCTTCCGGTGCAGGGAAACGGCGCCCCCAAAAAGAAAAAAATAATCCTCGCCACGGTCTGCGGCGACATACATGATATCGGCAAGAACATAGTAAAGGTGATACTTGAAAACTACAACTTCGACGTGACGGACCTGGGAAAGGACGTTCCCCCCCGCACAGTCTCCGACGCGGTGGCCGAAAGCGGCGCAGGGATAGTAGGGCTGTCCGCTCTTATGACGACAACCGTAGCCAGCATGAAAGAAACCATAGAACTGCTGCGCAGCGAGCACCCTGACGTGAAGATAGTAGTCGGAGGAGCCGTGCTTACCGAAAAGCTTGCGGAATACGTAGGGGCGGATCACTACGCAAAAGACGCGATGGAAACGGTGAAATACGCAGAAAGCATATGACGCGCATAAAACGTGCGAATAAATTTAAAGAGGCGTCCTTTGCTGGGCGCCTCTTTATCTTGCCGGGATAAAACGAATCAGCCCTGTTTTTTGTGTTTCAGAGTGAAATTGGCAAATCCTTCAAACGTATAATCCTGTTTTCTGTCCATGTCCGGCTCCTGCTTGCGGAAGAAGCATGCCGGAATCTCATTTTCCGCAAGACATTTCGCGACGCACGGAGTGCATCCCAGCGAGCACTTCGCGGGATTGCAGGCGCACTCGTAGTCGACGCAGGTGCAGAAATTTTTGTTGTCGCCCTTTTTTGTTATATTCGCGTACTTTTCATCCATATTGACCGCCCCCTTATGTATTAAATATTTTCCGCGAAAACGGCAAAAAAATAAATATGTCCGCGGCGGGAAAAATGCGTTTTGACTTTCGTTTGTTAGGCAAAAAAGGGTTTTATCGGCGGATTGAATATTGTTTCGCTTAAAGGTAAGATTCTGCGTGAGGATGAAAGGATGCGTGCCGCCGATTTGCTGAAGATAGACGAGACCGACAGAAAAATACTTGCCGCGCTTTCGCGCCGCGGGCGCAGCAGCTACAAAGAGATAGGGGACGCCGTAGGCCTTACGCGCCCGGCTGTGCGCGAGCGTATCCTGCGGATGGAGGAGGCCGGCGTGATCTCCGGCTACAGCGCCGATATCGACACCGACGCGCTGGGAAGGGCGCTTCACGTTATGATAACCTTCAAATTCGACCCCGACCGCAAATATGAAAAAAAGCCAAACGACCTCCTGATCCCGCTGCTGCGCGGATGCGCCGACGTCCTTCGATTCTGGGAGATATTCGGAGAGCTTGACTTCCTGATAGAAGCCGCGTTTTCTTCAAAAGACGCGATGCACACGTTCCTCGACCGCCTGCGCGAATACGGCTTTGTGCGCTCGCACCTTATCGCGATGACGGAGAACACAGGCCCGCTGCGCGAACAGGAACCCGTTTAAACTCCTGATACAGCGCTCTTTTCGCCGATGCCCGGTGCTTCCCGTATTCTTTGACACGGCTGCCGCGCCGCTGCAAAGATATTGCGTTTCTAATGCTTCATTTGCTTGACAAATTTATCAACGTGGCTGAATATAACGAATGTAAACAAATAAGAATTATCCTTGGCCGGCGCTATGCCGTCCGGGAAGTGAAATGGAGGCAGGAATAATGGCTGTTGATTTTATGGAGCTTTTAGGCGCGATGGCGCAGGGCGGCATGATGTCGTCTGCCGCCGGCAGCAGGGCGCAGCATGCAGCTTCGGCGATTGGAGATATGGGAGACCTGCAGGGCCTTTTAGGCGCTCTTCTGGGCGGCGGGCAGGCCGCTATAGGGCGTGCAGGACGCGCGGTAGGAGGCAATGACAACCTGGCCGCAGCCGGCATCGGCGCTCTTCTGGGCGCGCTTTCCGGAAAGCAGAAAGGCACCGGTACCATGGGCGGCCTTGGCGGCGGTCTTATGGCGCTGCTCGGCATGATGGCTTTCAAAGCGCTCAAGAACGCGGGCCAGAACGTGAACGCATCCTCCGGCCTGATGGCGGGGCTGATGGGCCAGCCGGCCGAGAGCACCGAGCCTACCGCCGAAGACGCAAAGCTTATCATGCTTGCGATGCTCAACGCAGCCAAGGCGGACGGCCAGATAGAGCAGAAAGAGCTCGACATGATAGTCGGCAATATGAAGGAATCAGGACTTGGCAGCGAGGGCAGCAGCTTCATCATCTCCCAGCTGCAGGCTCCGATGGCCACGAATGATATCGTGCAGGCTGTGCGCGGGCGTCCCGACATGGCTGCTCAGGTCTACTCTGCTTCGCTTATGGCGATCGATGTGGACACCGAAGCCGAGCGCCGCTACCTTGACAACCTTGCGAGAGCCATGGGGCTGTCACAGCGCGTGGTGCAGAACATCCAGCAGCTTGCCGGAATGTCGATGGCGTAAAGAATCTGTTCCCGTAAGGCAGAATATCTTACGACAGACGTGAAAAATATGAATCGCGGTCCCTTCCGGGCCGCGATTCTTTGATATTAACGGCGGCGGGCCGGTTATACCGCGTCATTTTGAAAGGGAATATAATACCCGTGGAACGGAAGCAGGCAAGGGGGCCCCGCTTATGATCATAAAAGTTCTGATGGAAAACTGCGCGCACAGCGAAGGATTCCGCACGGAACACGGGCTGAGTCTCTACATAGAGGCGTGCGGCCGCAGGATCCTTTTCGATGCCGGACAGAGCGGCGCCTTCATTGAAAACGCCGGGAAGATGGGAGTTGACCTCGCGTCCGTTGAATTTGCCGTCCTGTCGCACGGGCACTATGACCACGGCGGCGGACTCGGCGCTTTTCTGAGCCTGAACAAAGATGCAAATGTTTATCTGAGCCGGCACGCGTTTGAGGCGCACGGCAACGCCGCCGGAAAATATATCGGCCTTGCTCCGGAGCTTGCCTCAGAGCCGCGGCTGATCTATACCGGCGACGAATACCGGCTCTGTGAAGGCCTTGAGCTCTTCTCATGCAATGAGCGCGAACGCATTTTCCCCGTTGATTCGGCCGGGCTTACAATGTCTGCGGGCGGCAAAACGGAGCCTGATGTCTTTCGTCATGAGCAGTATCTGCTTATAAACGAAAAAGGGCGGCGTATACTCATAAGCGGCTGCGCCCACAAGAATGTCCTGAACATCCTTGAGTGGTTCAGGCCGGACGTGCTGGTGGGCGGATTTCACTTCATGAATATAAACACGACCGGCGCCGGGAAAACTCTGCTTGACGAAGCAGCCCGTCATATGATGCGGCATAAAACGGTTTTCTACACCTGCCACTGCACCGGCGCGGCGCAATATGAATACCTCAGGAAAATTATGAAAGAACAGCTTCACAGCCTCTCCTGCGGACAGACTGCAGAGCTGTAAACGGCGCCATGCGCCTCGGCGCAATTCATGCCCGCAGGGCAATTCATGATGCACGGCATCTAATTCATGCGCGTCAGCGCAATTCACGCCCGCAGGGCAATTCATGATGCACGGCATCTATTCATGCGCCGACAGGCGCAATTCATGCCTCGTGCGATTCGGTCGGACGATGCGCTATTTTAGGTTGTAGTTCAGACAAATTACTCGCTTATATCAAAAGTCTATCAGAAGATTTCGGATTGGGGCTTTGAACAACATCTGCCTGAATGCCCCCCGGGTTCTATGGCGCGTCTCAATGTAAATGTACAGTTTCATGTACAGTTTCGAGAAAGAGTTCCGGAACAAACTGATACAATAAACGACTCTATAAATGCACCGATAAATGACATAATAACTCAAACCTACCAGGATCTTATATATGATAATAGGGCAGGGGAACTGTTTTTGGCGTAAAAATAGTTGACCGGCAGTTGATCGATTCGAGAGAAAAATTAAGAAAACGCAGTAATACCAGGCATTTTTTTAGTTGACCCATAGTTGACTGAGTCGGGTTTTCATGCAGAGAAATGGCACATGCTGGCAGCAAAAGAAGAGGGCGATAGCTATAAGACTGGCGATAGAAATCACGATCGAAAATAAGTGAAACTACTGAAGAATAAAAAGCACTGATGCGATAAAACCGTACCAGTGCTTAATTTTCATGGCGGAAATGATGCTTTTTATCTTGTTTGTGGAGTATACACAGAATTTGTTATATTCTCGGACGCGGTGATTTCCGCCTGTCGTTCAGATTTGTGTAGTACTTCTTTTTATCGTCGTACATAGCGAGATCCGCGCGGCGGAATACCGATTCGCAGTCGTGATCCTCTCCTGACAGATAGACCGCCGTGCCTTTGGAGAGCGCCAGCGGAATATAGTATGCACGTTCTGTCTGGTTTACCTTCGCGACTTCATCATCCAGACGCTGTGCCAGGATTTTCACTTCATCGCTGCTGACGCCTTCGAGAATCGCGATGAATTCGTCTCCGCCGATTCGGTATACCCGCTCTCTTCCGAATACATCCGATATGAGTTCCGACGCAGCGATCAGCGCCTTGTCTCCGCAATCGTGGCCGTAATTGTCATTGATCTGCTTCAGTCCGTTCAGGTCGAGCATCACAACGCTAAAGGAAGCGGCGCCCTCCAGAATTGCCGAATCCAGGCCTTTGGCCTTCTCTATGCACGCCGCCTTATTGCCTATGCCGGTCAGTGCATCCAGATACGCCTGTTTCCGAATCATTTCGATATGGTTACGGATCTCATCCTGCATCGCGTGAACCTTTTCGCCCAGGATTTTCATATCCGCTTCCTGTTCGGCATCATCCTGGCGTACTGTCTCATGCTTCGTTTCGGAAGCCTCCGTGCCGATTTCGATGTCAACGACGTGCACCAGCTCATGGACCTTATCCGTCAGGTCATTCAGCTGGTCGTTCATGACGCGGTACCGCTTCCGCTCTCTTCTGGTAACGATCACGACGATCAGTATTCCTATCAGCAGAGACAGGATTCCCACAAATAAGATCGTACGAATATGATGCGTCACCTGCTGATCGTACCACTGTGCGTCGAAGTCGACTGCCACTATCCCTCCGACTTTTCCGTCGGAAGTGAACACAGGGCTGTATGCGCTGTAGAAGGTTCCCCAAGCGTCCTTATACGGCTGCAGATCTACCGCCGCTTTCCCCTTGCTCGCCTGATACAGCGCATCTGTATAAACGATCGGGGATCCGAATTCTCCCGGATCATCCACCGTGGGATCCACAGAGAAAACGAAGTTCCCGTCCCCCATATCCTTGATACAGTAAATGTACCTGAGCTCGATATTATCCTGGAAATAGGTCAGCGTCTTCATGATCGCCTGGTATTTCTCAGTTCCCGCGTCTTCCTTCTTCAGACTGACCAGACTGTCCCCATCCAGCATATCCGCCGCAGTATTGGAAATATCCAGCATACGCTTCTGGATCAGTGAGATCATCGCCTCACTGGACTGCCTCGTCAGCAGATATCCCAGCGACATATTGACCATCAAAAGAACGGCGATGACGAGCAGCATCGTATTCCTGGTTCGATTGGATTTTTTCCCGGCTGCTGTACTGTTTCTCATGTCATTCTCACCCGTTCCCGTCGCTTATTTGCGGAAGCTCCCTATAATGCCGATTCTAAAGATTATCGGCAAAGCTTACAAGCAGAACTTGAGATATTTCTTAGTTAGCGTCTGTTTTTTAACTGTTTGCCGGCCTTATTCTTCGCTCCGCTCAGCAATGCGGACATCTTTTTGCTTCTGTCGGTATATCCTGACCGCTGTTGAAAGAACACCTCCAAGAACGGTGCGCCCTTCAACAATATCAGCGCCATGTTTTAATAGAGTTAATTATATAGTAATTGATTTAATTATAATATATTTTTGTTGTCTTGGAAAAACTGGATATGAATATTTTCAGAAATTTCGTCCCCTTCACCGCTCTTAACACTTTCAAATGCACAACCGGATATAACCCTGATAAGGACATATCAGTTAGTGCTTATCTGACGTATTGAAAAGAGCTTTGGCGGACTTTTCAATAAACCGCTCTTGTTTTCGTGGGGCAGATGCAGACAAGCAAAATATCAGTAAGCCCTTTCTGTATCTGTAATTTTTAATGGATCATATCAACGACCGCCTTGTTATTCACTTACTCCTCAGCAAAATCTGTGTCCATTGCAATCTGAAGCTCATAGTCAGGAAAAGCTTTCTGCACATCGGCTATGATTTCATTGTACACAGCTCTCCGGTCCGCTGCATCGAAACTGATCACGACATCAAAACGCATGGCTTTCTGATCTTTCAGAAGGTAGAAGCCATGGATTTGCTTAACATGCTCGTGCGAGAAAACGATTTCACGAACCTTGTTCTGGGCCGCTATGACTTCCTCGTCCTTTGTATTGATCGAATAAATACCGATCGCTGTCAGAATTACTTTATGCTCCTTAATGACCTTCATCGTGATCTCGCGTATCAGCTGATCCAGCCGGTCAGCCGAATATGTATCCGGCACTTCAATATGGATGGAGCCGTTCCATGTGTCCGGTCCGTAATTATTCAGGACAAGATCATATGCGCCCCGAACATCAGGGAAACTGGTAACTGTCCTGTGAATTTCTCTGACAAGCTCTGTATCGTTGCGTTCTCCAAGAATCTGAGAGATCGTCCCCCGCAGCATTTCGATGCCGGACTTGATGATCACAACGGAGATGACGGCGCCAAGCCATGCCTCCAGCGAAATGTGGAAGAGCAGGAATATTACGGCAGCGACCAGAGTGGACGCCGAAATAACAGAGTCCAGCCTTGCGTCTTCTCCCGAATTTACCAGAGAATCAGAATTGACCTTTATACCGACACTTTTGACATACCGCCCCAGCAAGATCTTGACGACGACCGCAACGGCGACAATGACCAGTGAGATGGCATTGTAATCCGGTGTTTCCGGATGGATGATCTGCTTTGCGGATTCGACAAAAGATGTGATGCCTGCGTAAAGAACGATCACCGAGATGATCATGGCGCTCAGGTATTCAATACGGCCATACCCGAACGGATGTTTCTTATCCGGCTCCTTTCCCGCCAGCTTAGTCCCTACGATCGTGATCAGAGAGCTGCCTGCATCGGAAATGTTATTGACGGCGTCAAGCACGATGGCAATGGAATTGGTCATCATACCGATCACCGCCTTAAATGCGGCAAGGAATACATTTGCAATTATTCCGATGATACTGGTCTTTATGATCGTCTTTTCGCGGGAGCTTTCACTTTCCCCTATAGTTCTCATTTCTGATAGATTAGCCATATTGTCCTCCGTAAATCATGAACCTGTCTTTCCCTGCTTAACGATTCCTTTTTGCATTATAGAGCGGTATTCAATATTTATTAATATCACTTTTTAACATTAATAATGTTTGGCAAATTAAAAAGCTCAATCCTGATAATGTCAGAATTGAGCTTAACTTAATGACATTGCCCACACCCGGTACTGTTTCATGAGGGTGAAAGGGGAGGAGTCTTCAGTTTTTATGGTGAACGGAAGACTTTCGCCATGCCTGAAATTGAATGATCAGACCTGGACTGCGCCGCAGCCTGCGCGGACGGACGACAGACCTTCACCTTCAAAAGCGGCTCCGCCTTTGAGGGCTGAGCCGGACAGAAAGCAAGCTCCCGATCATCGGTTTGCCGCCGTTGACCGGGAGTCCTGAAAACACTGCCATAGAGTAAAGATTTATGCCTTGTTGAACTTCTCCTTCGGCTGCTTGCAGCGAGGGCACTTCCAATCATCCGGCAGATCCTCAAAGGCAACCCCGTCGTGTTCTGCAGGATCATAAACATAGCCGCAGACCGAACAGACGTATTTCCCGCTGGCTTTCCGGGCAGAGAAATCTACTTCCGCAAGCACCGTCGGTACAGGATCGTCCAGATCCATCACACGTTTGGCCTCAAGATTCTCATAACCCCGCGGCGTGTGGGTCCCGCAGTAGACCGTCGGATGATTGCGAACGAAATCACGGACGCGGTCAAGTGTCTCACGGGCCGCGGGAAGATCATCAAATACGACCGAAAGCTTGTTCTCATACAGCGCCTCATCCATATAGGTGATATCCCCGTGGAGCATATAGAACAAACCGCCGTTTTCCACGATCACGATGCTGTTTCCGTTGGTGTGGCCTTTCGCCTTGATGTAATAAACCCCATCCGCGATCTTCTGGCTGTCCGGGAAGTTGTAATATGCGCCGTCGGTGAACGTTACGGGGATGATATTTTCGAGCCCTTTCAGCTCGTCTGCGCCGGTTTCGTCCGCGTTCACGTAGATCTTTGCATTCGGGAAAGACTTAAGTTCACCAGAATGGTCGGCGTGCTTATGTGTCAGCATGATCTTCGTGACCTGCTCCGGCTTGTATCCGAGCGCGGCGAAAGCCTCCATGTAGCTGCAGATGTCTTTCCCCGTATAAAGCAGGCTGTTTTCATCCGGCGCTTCCTCGGGGTATCCGGCCGGCAGTCCGGTGTCGACAAGAATGACTTCATCGCCGGTATCGATCAGGTAGTTCTGCAGACTGCCGGGATAACGGATGTTCCTGTCGAATTTTTCCATGCCTTCCTCTCCGCCGAAGATGAAGGGCTGGGTATAAAACCCGTCTTTTCTGAATTTTACTGCTTTGATCTCCATGTTCATTCCTCCATTTTTATGATCGCCTTACCCGGCAATTCCTTCAGCCGCAGCTGCTCATCCTGTGCGAGGTTCAGGCAGCCCTCCATTCCGCAGGGCGCCTCGTGATCGCGGCGCCAATAATTCATGGTTATGCGCTGTCTTATCGTACACAACTGCATTATATGGAGATAAAAGAGACTTTCAATTTATGCTCTTTGCAAAAAGTTCTATAATGGGACTTTTCCTATAAATCGTTCTGTTTTTTTATAGAAGGTATTTTTGAAGAGGAACCGGCAGGCAGTCTTCAAAAACAGCTGCCAATTCCTCAGGCGTCACCTGAAATGCACCCATGATCCAATCGCAGCTCAGGTCCACAGTTCCCTGACAGTAAGTT
>JAFYJW010000058.1 GCA_017537925.1 Synergistes sp.
CCATTTTTAACAAAAATGGAATAGGATGGCAAAAATACTATCAAAAATTAAAAAAGCGGTATCAGATACGTACCGCTGGCCGCAATGGGGGCGATAAAAACCGGCGGCTGATATTCTATGCGAAAGCGGCGCCTGACAGCAAAAAAGCACGTGCGCGCCTCATCCGGAGCAAAGGCGCGTACGTGCTTCAGGAATCGGTATCAGTTCAGGTTTTCTTTCTTGCCCAGCCCGGCTGCGACGGCCCATGCCGCGGCTATCGAGTGAAGGCAGGGAATTCCGACCGCGCAGGCATGCTTTCTTATAGCGGAGCCGTCGGTTATGTGTTTTTCGCTGCCGCCGGGGATATTGAGTACAAGGTCCCATCTGCCGGCATGCAGGTTTTTCACCAGATCTTTCCTGTCGGCCACATTTACCGCGATACCCCATTTTTTCAGATACGCCGCGGTCCCTTCTGTCGCTTCTATCTCCCAGCCGAGCATCTTGTACTGCGATGCAAGCGGCATCGCGTCGGCTTTTTCACTGTCTGCGATGCTCATAAGGAAGCGTCCCGATTCAGGCGGGTTCCAGCCGGAGCCCTTAAGCCCGTCCAGTATCGCGTCCGCAAGGTTGTCCGAAACGCCCAGACTTTCTCCTGTGGACATCATCCTGGGACCGAGTTTTGGGTCGAGCCCGGGCAGCTTGTCGTTGGAGAATACAGGCACCTTGACGCCGAACTGCTCGGCGCCGGCATAGAGCCCCGTCCCGTAAGGCATATCTTTCAGGCGCTCTCCAAGGGCTATCCCGACAGCCATGTCTATGACCGGGAGTTTTGATATCTTGCTTACTATCGGCACGGTGCGGCTCGCTCTCGGGTTTGCTTCTATTATCCAGAAGACCCCGCCGCTCAGAACGAACTGTATGTTCAGCAGTCCGTGTACGTTCAGCTCCTTTGAGATCGTGCGGACAAAATTCAATACGCTGTTCTGCTGTTCGAGCGTCAGCGAATAGCTGGGAAATACCGCGATCGAGTCGCCTGAATGTATCCCGGACGGGTCAATATGCTCGAATATTCCCGGTATCAGCACATCTTCTCCGTCGCATACAGCGTCGCACTCAAATTCACGCCCGGCTATAAAGCGGTCTATCATCACCTTTTGGCCGGGCACAGCCTCGAACGCCTCATTCAGTACGGATACCAGCGAATCTTCGTTGTATACCACCCGCATTGCGACTCCGCCGATAACGAAACTCGGGCGCACCATCAGCGGGTAGCCGAGACGGCGTCCTATCTCGCGCGCTTCTGCGACAGACGCCGCGTCTGTTCCCTCCGGCTCCGGAAGACCGATTTTTGCGAGCAGCCGCGAAAATCTCCCCCTGTCTTCTGCGGCGTCTATAACGTCGGCGTCCGGGCCGAAAAGTTTGATTCCTTCCTCCGCGAGATCAAGCCCGAGGCGGAGAGAAGTCTGTCCGCCGAAACATGCGAATACGCCTCCGGCCTCTTCACGCTTCAGCACCGGCATTACGTCGTCGACAGTCAGCGGCTCAAGGTAAAGGGCGTCGGAAATGTCGTGGTCGGTGCTTACCGTCTCCGGATTCACGTTTATCATTATCGCGCGTATCCCTCTGCGCCGCAGGGCTTCCACGGCCTTGACGCAGCAGTAGTCGAACTCGACTCCCTGAGCTATCCGTATCGCGCCAGAACCAAGGACCGCGATGCCGCCGCTGCTGTGTTCGTAAGGATCGTCTCCGGTCCCCGGCGCGCCGTAGTAATAGCCTGAGCCCGACGGGAATTCGCCCGCGCATCCGTCTACTTCGCGGTAGCCTGATGTGCATTTTTCTTCTTTCAGAATGCGGGCCGCCTCTTCCTTTGATATATCGGCGGCTTCCGCTATCCGGCTTACCGTAAAGCCCTTTTTCGCGGCCGATGCGGCGTTGCCGTTTACGACGCCGTCCTCCTCAAGATATTTTTCGGCAAGCTGTATCGCGTTCAGCTGTTCTATGAAATATCTGCGTATGTGGGTTTTTGCCGCTATCTCGTCCACGGTCGCCGAGCTGCGCCGCAGAAGCTCCGTTATTGCTTCAAGCCGCAGATTGGTCGGTGCGTTGACCTGCTCCCAGAGACGGCGCGTTTCCCAGCGCCGCATGGCGCGGTCCGGCAGCGTGTGTCCGCGGGATATGGAGCGGTAAGCCTTCACTATCCCCTGAGCGAAATTTGCGCCTATGGCCAGCACTTCTCCCGTGGCCTTCATTCGCGGTCCGAGAGAGGGATCTGCCTGAGGGAAGGAGTCGAAAGGCCATGACGGCACCTTTACCGCCACATAGTCCAGCGCCGGTTCAGAGAGCGCGCTGCCGGCTCCGGTGACCGGGTTGGGCATCTCTGTCAGCTCCAGCCCAAGCGCGATTTTTGCGGCCATGCGTGCGATCGGGTACCCCGTCGCCTTGCTTGCAAGCGCGCTGGAACGGCTTGCCCTCGGGTTTACTTCTATTACGTTGTATTCGGAACCGTCATGCGCGAGGGCGAACTGCACGTTGCACGCGCCGCGTATGTCAAGCACTTCGACGATCTTCAGGGCCGCGGTGCGCAGCATCTGCCATTCTCTGTCCGTCAGAGTCAGCGTCGGCGATACGACGACAGAGTCTCCGGTATGCACGCCCATCGGGTCTATATTTTCCATGCCGCATACGGCAAGCGCGTTTCCGGCGCTGTCGCGCACCACTTCTATCTCTATCTCGTGCCAGCCTTCAAGATACCTCTCGATAAGCGCATGTCCCGCCGGCGACGCGGCAAGAGCGTCTTCTGTCTGAACTACCAGGTCCTCTATGTTTCTTACTACTGAATTGCCAGACCCTCCAAGTGTAAAATCAGGGCGCAGAATCAGAGGAAGCGGGTTGTGAAGAGCAAATTCCTGCGCCCCGGCGACCGAAGATATCCCTCTGCTTGCGATTATGGGCTGTCCTGCATCCAGCATCGCGCGGCGGAAAGGTTCGCGCGCTTCGGCTCTTTCGATCGCGGCGGGCTGAGTGCCGAGCACCCTGCATTTGTAACGTTTCCACATGCCCTGCCTTTCGCATTCCATGCACAGGTTGAGCCCGGTCTGTCCTCCGAGCGTCGCGACGACGCCGTCCGGGTGATGCTTTTTAAGGATCTCCTCTACTATATGCGGAAGCAGCGGGCGTATATATACGTGATCGGCGACTGAATCGTCGGTCTGTATCGTCGCAGGGTTGCTGTTGAGCAGTATCACGGAGCAGCCTTCTTCTTTCAGCGCCCGGCACGCCTGAGTGCCGGCGTAGTCAAATTCAGCCGCCTGTCCTATCTTTATCGGGCCTGAACCCAGAACAAGAACGCTTTTTATCGTATAATCCCTCATATCGCTCACCGCAGACCTTTCCCTGTCCTGACTCTGGTAACGAAGTTGTCGAAGATATATGACGCATCCTCAGGGCCTGGGGAGGCCTCGGGATGGAACTGCACCGAAACGGCGTTGTACCTGCGGTGTCTGAGCCCCTCCACCGTTCCGTCTCCGAGATGGCTGTATGCGACTTCAAGATCCGTCCCTGAAAGCGAATCCTCATCGACCGCGTACTGATGGTTCTGGCTTGTTATTATCCCGCGCCCTGTTGCAAGCTCCAGTACAGGCTGGTTTGCCCCCCTGTGTCCGAATGAGAGCTTTTTTGTCGATGCGCCGCACGCCCGCGCAAGGAGCTGATTGCCGAGACAGATGCCGAGCAGAGGTTTTTTGCCTATCATCTTTGATATCTGTTCCGCCTCAAAATCAAGAACGGCAGGGTCTCCGGGACCGTTCGAAAGCAGGATGCCGTCAGCCCCCGAGGCGATGACCTCTTCTGCGGCTGTGCCGTTAGGGAAGCGGATGACGCGGCAGCCGCGCTTAAGCAGGCTGCGGATGATATTCTCCTTTACACCGTAGTCCATGAGCGCGACAGTTATGTCCCCGCTGCCGTATGAAACAGCTTCTTTGCATGATGCTTCCGATACCAGAGTATCCGGCAGAGCAGCGCTCTCAGGCGGGCACGGCGTTTCGGCGACGCGTCCCATCATAGAGCCGCAGCTGCGTATCCTGAGTATAAGCCCTCTGGTGTCTACGTCTGAGATAACGGGACAGCGCATCTCTTCCATCCAGGAGTGAAGAGTTTCAAAACGTCCCTTTTCTGTTTCGTCAAGGCAGGTCGTGACGACGGCGCGCGCCCAGACTCTTCGGCTCTCGAGCCTGTCTTTGTCGATGCCGTAGATGCCTATCGGCGGAAAGGCGAAAACTATGATCTGCCCGTTATACGAAGGATCCGTCAAAGTCTGCGGATAACCGCAGGAAGCCGTCGTAAACACGGCTTCTCCCTCGACCGGGGAGGCGATCTCGCCGCGCCCTTCCCATACGGAGCCGTCTGCGAGAGTCAGGTAAAGCTTTTTCTTCATGAGCGCACCCCTTCAGTTTCCAAAAAATTAACATAAACATAAATTTTGTTTATTTTTAAAACTAACTATATGTTCAAACTGACGTGATATTATAGCCGTATCTGAATATATGTCAATATGCAGATCGATTTTTTTCTGCCGTAATAATAATTCAATCGGTTGCATATATTTTGCGCTAAAAAAGCTCTGTCGGGCAAAACCGGAATTTAAAACAGGATACTTTTGCTTTCCGCATGCATTTATGCCGCATATACGGGGCTTTAATGTCTATGCTGATATAATGGGGCAAGTGCGTTTCGAAGGGAGGACTGCCTTTGTACCGGGTCGCTGCGCAGCTGATAGGTTTTGTGGGCACCGCGCTTCTCATAGCCTCATACCAGTGCAGAAAAAGCAAAGACCTCTTTCTGCTGCAGATGGGGTCAAATGTGATGTATATAATACATTTCATAATGCTCGGCGCGCTTTCCGGTAGCGTGAGCATTTTCCTGGGGCTTACGCGGAACTTCATACTTTACAGCCATACGCACAGATGGGCGCAGTGGAAAGGCTGGCTGCCGCTTATTATAGCCGGATACGTATTCGGCACGTATATAACGTGGAAGGACTGGTACAGCATCCTGCCCTGCGTCGGCATGACGGTCATGACGGCGGCCTGCTGGTCCCGCAACGGGAAGAATATACGCATCGCCAACTTTGCAGTAAATTCCCCGGCGTGGCTTGTGTACGACATACATGCCTTTTCAATATCCGGCGTGGTGACGGAAACGTTCTGCCTTGTGTCGATCATTGTCTCTTTCTTTAGGTACGGATGGAAGGCGCTTGACGGGGAGGGGTAGGCCGGGATGAAATACAGCTTCGCGCCGATAGCAGACGGCGGTTCCAGGATACTTATACTCGGTTCCCTGCCGGGGGACCGCTCGATTGCGGACGCCCGCTACTATGCGCACCCGCGCAACGCTTTCTGGAAAATAGTGTACGGTTTCTGGGGCGAGACCCCGCCGGAAAGCTTTGACTTGCGCTATGAATACATACTGCGCCGGAAGCTGGCTCTGTGGGATGTTATAGATCATGCCTCAAGGCAGGGCAGTTCAGACGGAAGGATAAAGGACGAAACATATAACGATATCCCCGGGCTGCTTGCGGCCTATCCCGGCATATCGCTTATTCTTTTCAACGGCGCATGCGCTTTCTTAAAATACAGCAGACATTTCGGCACGCCGGAGATTCCCTACCGCAGGCTGCTGTCGACGAGCCCCGCCTGTGCCGGAAGGGATGATGAGCGTCAAAGGATGTGGCACGAGGCGCTTGCGCTCGGTTTAGGCGGCACAGAGCCGCTGCCCGGCGGAAGAGCGCGCTGAAAGAATAATTACTGAAAGGCAGATAATAATGAAAATAAACGTAAGAATGGCAAAAGAAGCGGATACAGCAAAAATCGCAGCGATCGAAAAGGCCGTGTTTTCTCCGGAGGAAGCCCTGTCTGAAGAAACTTTCAGATGGTGCTTTGCTTCCTTCCCGGAGGGTTTTGCCGTTGCGGAACCTGCCGCGGCGGCCGCAGAGAGCGCAGATATAGCCGCAGCGATAGTATGCAGGCCAACGGCGATGCGTCTTGTAACGGATGAAATATATGAGAGAAAAGAAATGAGCAAAGGGGATACCTTTGCGATAATGACCTTCATCGTCGCGCCTCATCTGCAGCGGCAGGGACTGGGGGATAAAATGCTGGAAGCCTCGCTTGCTCTTTTCCGCGAAAAGGGAGCAAAGAATTTTTCTCTGGCCTGCAAGGAGCATCTTAAGGCCTTCTACGGCAGGCACGGCTTCAGAGAGGCCGGCCTTTCCCGGCTCACTCTCGGCGGGGCGGTCTGGCACGATATGTATCTGACGCTTTAAGTTCTGCATCCGCTCCTGCGGCGGACGAGCAGTCATTGCCGCATGCTTTTTTTGAAGGTTTTTTTGCCGATATCCTGAATTTGTTCTTGACAAAAAAAATATATGATAGTAGTATTTTTCCCGTTCAACACGCCGGCTTTGAGCGGCGATGCTTATGTATAAAATGAAGGGGGGCTGCATGATGGGAAAAGCATTTATCAATAACCGTTATTATTATTGCTATTATGCTTATCCCCGCATGTATAACGCCCCGGGGCTTTTCGCTGTTTCTTTGAAGTAGGCATATCAGCAGAGGAAACTTCAGAAACCGCGCCCGCAGGGGCCGGTTTCTTTTTTATGTTTTAACCTATCCGTTTTGAAAGGGTGTATCGTCGTGGATCTGTTCATCAAATTAGCGTTGCTTATCATTTTTGTAGTCGTCATGATACTGGTGGGACTCTACTGCCGCAGGCATTCCACAGATGTAAGCGGCTTCGTGCTCGGAGGGCGCCAGGTGGGACCCTGGCTTACAGCGTTTGCTTACGGGACGTCATACTTTTCAGCTGTCGTTTTTGTCGGTTACGCCGGCCAGTTCGGCTGGAGGTACGGAATAGCAGCGACCTGGGCAGGGATAGGGAACGCACTTCTCGGTTCGATGGCGGCCTGGGTCGTTCTGGGACGCAGGACCAGGGTCATGACGCAGCACCTCAATTCGGCAACGATGCCGCAGTTCTTTGGGACGCGCTTTGACAGCCAGGCGCTGAAAGTTGCGGCTTCCGCGGTCATCTTTATCTTTATGATCCCGTACACGGCGTCGCTCTACAACGGACTTTCGCGTCTCTTCGGCATGGCGTTCGATATAGACTACTCGGTATGCGTTATCGCGATGGCGGTCCTGACGGCGATATATGTCATTGCCGGCGGATACATGGCGACAGCGATCAATGACTTCATCCAGGGAATCATAATGGTCGTGGGCATTATAGCCGTTATAGTTGCGGTGCTTAACAGCCGCGGCGGTTTCCTGGCCGCGCTTGACGCGCTCGGAAGGGTAACAGATCCTTCCGTCTCGGCGACGCCGGGAGTATTTGCGTCTTTCTTCGGTCCCGACCCGGTAAATCTGCTCGGCGTCGTAATACTTACCTCGCTGGGCACGTGGGGGCTTCCCCAGATGGTGCAGAAATTCTACGCTATCACAAGCGAGGAGGCAATCAGCAAAGGCACTATCATATCAACGTTTTTTGCGACGGTCGTGGCTGGCGGCTGCTATTTCCTCGGCGGTTTCGGCAGACTCTTCTCGGATGTGGTAAATGTTTCTGTGGAAGGTTTTGACGCGGTGATCCCGGCTATGCTCTCGGGACTTCCGACCGTCCTGCTGGGGGTGGTCGTGATACTGGTCCTCTCCGCGTCGATGTCGACGCTCTCTTCGCTGGTTCTCACGTCCAGTTCCACGCTCACTCTGGACTTCCTCAAGGTATGTGTGGACAGGGAAATGAGCGAGAAAAAACAGCTGATAAGCATGAGGGTGCTCATCGCGATATTCATTGCCATATCGGCGGTCATAGCGATAATACAGTACAATTCGAACGTATCGTTCATCGCACAGATGATGGGAGTATCGTGGGGCGCTATGGCGGGCGCCTTCCTTGCTCCGTTCCTTTACGGGCTGTACTGGAAGCGCACCACCAAGGCAGCATGTGCTGTGAATTTTATCTTTTCGACAGTAGTGATGATACTGAACATATTCATCCGCGGCTCATTCCCGGCGATTCTTAAGAGCCCCATCAACGCAGGCGCGTTCTGCATGCTTGCCGGACTTCTGATTGTTCCGGTCGTAAGCTGGATCACAAAGGCCCCGGATAAGGAAAAGACGGATAATATGTTTGCCTGCTACGATCGCAAGGTCGTCGTCTCGGTAACGGATTCTATAGGCCCGAGAGTTTACGGGGAAAATAAATAGAATACGGAGGATATTTCAAAGGGCATGGGGGAAGAAGGCGGTTTTCTTCCCCTGTGCCCTTTTTATTATTTCGGCGGAAGCAGGGCGCGCGTGCCCGCTGTTATTTTTGCTGTTTACGGCGTTTACTGCGCTTTGCGAGGAATTCTTTTATCTTTTTAAAAGTTTCCTCGCTTATTATGTGTTCTATGCGGCAGGCGTCCGCTTCGGCGGTTTCTTCGTCCACGCCGGCAGTTTCATGCAGGAACTTCGTGATCAGGATGTGGCGCTCGTAAATGGCGTCCGCGCATGTCTTCCCCGCGGCGGTCAGCCGCAGTTCCCCGTTCATTTCCATAGTTAAAAGCCCGCTGTTCTTCAATATGCCGATGGCGCGGCAGACGCTCGGTTTGCTGACGGAGAGTTCCCTCGCAATATCAACGGAGCGCACGCTTCCGTTCCTGTTCTGAAGTATAAGTATCGTTTCGAGATAGTTTTCACCGGATTCCTGCATCGACATCACCCATATCATGTTATTTTGTTATGATCGCAGATCTTACTGACAATTCTATAACATAACGCCCCCCGCGTATACTTAGGCGCATATTTCAGCCGCTCTTTACACGCTTGCATCTTTTCTGTTCATTCCATATACTTCGTTCATAGCGGTACATCTGCAGCGCCGGGGGTGCTTTGTTATGCTTGGGGATTATTTTTCCAGAAAGAAGACATCGGTAGACGACATCGTGCGCATGCTTGCCGATATGGGCGGGCGTGCTCCCGTGATAAAAAAAATTCCTGCGCGGCAGGCGGAATTCGGTGAATTCGGCATGCTTGACGGACGCATCGTAAATGCGCTCAAAAAGCGCGGGATAGAGGCTCTTTATTCGCATCAGAGCAGGGCGATATCCTGCGCGCTGTCGGGGATCGACTGTGTAATAGCGACTCCGACCGCTTCGGGCAAGACGCTTTGCTACAATTTGCCGGTGCTGCATGCCGTGCTGCAGGACGCGAATGCGCGCGCGCTTTATCTTTTCCCCACAAAGGCCCTCGCACAGGATCAGCTTGCGGAGTTCGGAGAGCTTTCCGCATCTGCCGGAGGAGAGATACACGGATTCGTGTATGACGGGGACACAGATCCTGTAAAGCGCCGCCTTGCGCGCACCGAAGGGCATATCGTCATTACAAATCCCGATATGCTTAACTCCGGCATACTTCCGCACCACACCAAATGGTCAGGCTACTTCAGGAACCTTAAATTTGTGGTGGTAGACGAACTGCACACCTACAGAGGCGTCTTCGGTTCGCACCTTGCCAACCTTTTTGCCCGCCTTGAGAGGATATGTGAATTCTACGGTTCTCACCCGACATTTATATGCTGCTCAGCTACGATAGCGAACCCCGAGGAACACGCTAAAGCTTTGACGGGACGAAACGTTGAGCTGATAACGGAAAACGGCGCGCCGGCGTCGGAAAAGGAAGTAATAATATACAATCCTCCGCTCATCGACAGGAATACCGGGCTCAGACGCTCTTCGCTTTTTGAGACGGCAAAGATAGCTTCCGCAGCGCTTGCGGGCGGGGTCAGCACGATAGTCTTCACGCGCTCTCGCCTGAATGTCGAACTGCTTCTCAGGTCTATACGCGAAAGACTCGAAAAAGGCGGGGAAGACCCTTCCATGATAATGGGCTACCGCGGCGGCTATCTGCCCAGGGAACGCCGCAGGATAGAGGCGGATCTGCGCAGCGGCGCGCTGCGCGGAGTCGTGAGCACAAACGCTCTTGAACTCGGCATCGACATAGGTTCCTTAGGGCTTGCCGTTCTGCACGGATATCCCGGAAGCATCGCGTCAGCATGGCAGCAGATAGGGCGTGCCGGCAGGCGCGGCGCGATATCGGCCGCGGTGATGGTGGCTTCGGCCGATCCTCTGGATCAGTTCCTTGCCCAGAGACCCGACTGGTTCTTCAGGTCTCCCGCGGAGCGGGCCCGCATAGACCCCTGCAATCCGTATATACAGGTAAGCCACGTCAAGTGTTCGGCCTTTGAGCTTCCTTTTTACGCAGGAGAAACTTTCGGCGGTCAGCAGATCGACGAGATACTTGATTATCTCGCGGATCACGAGGTGCTTCACCGCGCGTCGGCCGGCGGAGAGGACCGCTACTACTGGCAGGCGGATTCGTACCCTGCGGCCGATCTTTCGCTGCGCAGCGCTACCGGAGAAAACTACACGATCACTGACATCACGGTGGAAAGCAAGCCGGTCGTGATAGGCACGATGGACCGCCGCTCCGCACCCACGCTGATATTCCCCGACGCCATTTATCTTCACGGAGGGAAGTCCTACATCGTTCAGTCGCTGGATACCGAAAAGATGCAGTGTTTCATAAAAGAGATAGCGGCAGACTATTATACGGACGGAGACGCGGCGCTCAGGATCAATATCACGGACGAATTCGAAACGCAGGGTAATTACGGCTGGGGCGAGGTAGTGGTCACCCTCACTCCAACTATCTTCAAAAAAATAAAGCTTGCGACGCATGAGAACGCCGGCTTCGGGCAGATAAAGCTGCCTGAGGAACAGATGCACACGACCGCGTGCTGGATCATGATGCCGGAAGCGCGGCAGGAGGACGCGGAGCTCAAACTGGCAATGGAAGGGCTTGAGAATCTGATACGCAATACGGCCCCTCTCTTTCTGATGTGCGACCGTTCTGACATCCTTGTTACGAGCCGCCTGAAGGATCCGCAGCTCAAGCGCGCCGTCCTTTACATAATCGACAATATCCCGGGCGGCATAGGGCTTGCCGAAGGAGCGTTCGAAGTCAAGAGCGAGCTCGTTAAGACCGCCGTGGACGTTATGGACTCATGCAGCTGCAAAAACGGATGCCCCGGCTGCATAGGGACTCCCGCAGCGGATTTTGAGATCAAGAAAGCCGTCAGAAAGCTGGCGGATCAGATAATCAGCGGGATGTAAGTCTCAGGCCGCGGAGGGGATCTCGGTGAAAGTCGTCTGACAAGCGGCAGGTCTTGTGATCTGTTCTGCCGCGGAAGGGACATAATACAGCAAAAAATCCGGCCCAAAAAAATTCAAGCCGGGCAGATGCAGGCATGTATCCGAAGGAAAAGAGCGCCGCAGTTACAGCCCAAGCAGCCTTGCCGCGTTTTCTCCCAATATCAGTTCTTTTTCTTCATCGGATATCCCGAGGCTGTCGATAAGTTCGAGTTCCATCTGCGGAAGGTGCCACGGGTAATCGCTGCCGAAAAGGATTCTGTCGGCCCCGTGCCGTCTTATTATGCTGCGGAACATTTCCCTGTCCAGCCACGGATCCGCTGTGAAGGCCGTATCAAAATAAAGGCCGGCTTTTCCTGCAAGAGTTTCATATATTTCGCGTGCCAGATGCAGGCCTCCGAGATGGGCCGCCACGACCTTCAGCCCCGGGAAATTTTCCAGTATCCTAAGAAGCATCTGCGGGCTTGTCCTCATCTCGTTCGGATATGAAGGATCCCATCCCGAGTGGAATACGACGACTAAATTGAGCGCACGCGCCAGGTCGTATACCGGGAAGATCCTCTCATCGTCGGCGTCGCAGCGCTGAAGCGGCGGATGGAGCTTCATGCCTTTCAGCTCTTCGTCCGATATTTTCCACACATATTCAAGAGCGCTCACAGAGAACGGCAGGACGGATCCGAAAGCAATGAGCCTTTCGGAATCTGTCTGTTTCGCGAATCTGAGTATGTTTTCGTGCTGGCTCTCCTTTGTCGCGACGTTCAGCACTACGCTCTTGTCCACGCCCGCTCTGTCCATGTTTTGAATCAGAGCGGAAGCCTTTGCCGGAGCGTGATATTCCACACAGGCGTCTGCCGAGAGCTTTTCCATTACGGCGTCTGCTATCCTATCGGGGAATATGTGGGTATGAAAATCAATGATCATTCAGTCTGAGTCTCTTTCCTCATCTTCACCGCGCGAGCTGTTTTCTTCGCTGCGTTTCTGCTCTTCTTCTATCTCTTCGATGTAGCGCCGCCATATTTTAAGAGCCAGGAACGCGCATACCGTGCCGCATATAAGTCCCGCCGCCGTGTGCAGCGGCTTCGGCACTCCGAGCGCATAGCTTCCGAGCCCCCCGAGAGCGTAGCCGTAGCATATTATAGTTGCAAACGACAAAAAAAGTACTGCAAGACGTTTAGTCATTACTGTCGTCCTCTCTTCCGGCATCTCTTTTCACAAATCTGCCGCGCGGTGTGCTGTCTGTCATAACGCCGTTTGCGATCAGGTGATGCCCGCGCAGCCATACGTCTGTCACAAGCCCGTTTAGTTCCATTCCCTGATATGGGGTATAACCGGATCTCTGATGCAGTTTTTCCGCTGAAATGACGGTCTTTGCAGACGGATCGACAAGAATGACGTCGGCGTCCATGCCGGCCGAGATTCTTCCCTTGCGGCCGAAACCCGCTATCGCAGCCGGCGTCCCGGCCGTCACTGCAGCAAAGCGTTCGGGAGTTATCCTGTTTTTCATAACGCCTTCCGAAAAAAGCAGCGCGAGGCGGGTCTCGATACCCGGCATCCCCGCGAAAGACGCGAAAATATTTTCCCCGGAAGATATTTTATCGGCGCGGGAAAGCGCGTGATGATCGGAGCTTACGCAGTCTAAATCTCCCTGTGCCAGCGCGCGCCATAAGCGTTCGCAGTCCCGCTGTGTGCGCAGCGGAGGGTTTACGGTGAAGAGCGATGCGTCCGCGCCGTGATAAAGATCTTCGGTAAGAATAAGGTAATGCGGGCATGTACCCGCATATACAGTCTGCCCGCTTCGCCGCGCAGAGATGATCTCGTCCATCGCTTCCGCCGACGATACTCCGGATATATAGACCGCGGCTCCCGCGGCCCGCGCTATAGTGAGCATACGGTGCACGGCTTCAGCTTCGGCATATGCGGGTCTGACCGCCGGCCACACTGAAGGCCTGCTCTTTTGCTGTTTTTGCATCATGCCGGCAAGTCCGGCAGTCACCGTGCTGTTCTCACAGCGGCAGATAAGCGGCGCTCCTCTTTCGGCCGCTTTTGCCGCGAGCGAAAAAATGTCGCAGTCGTCCACACAGCCGGAGTCTGCCCTCTCGAACGGCATATACAGCCCAAGATCGGTATAGCCTGCTGTCATTTCCCGCTCACAGGCACTTCCGGACTCGTCGGCGCAGACCGCGCAGACTGCGGTAGTGCCGCCGAAAAGGGCGGCTGCCGAGTCATTGTCTCCCGAACTGTACGCATCTGCGCTGACATTCAGGTCTATACCGCCGGGGAAAAGGTATTTCCCGGCCGCGTCCAGCACGTCGGTCCCTGACGCGTAGACGGCGCTGCCTGCCGCGGCTATACTTTCGCCCTCGATCAGCACGTCCCCGCGAAACGAGCGTCCGCTGCCTGTTATGATCGCGTTTTTTATGACCAGCGCCATCTTTGTTGTTCTCCAATCTCCGGGATGTCCCGGCACAGCAAAAAAAGTATCCGGACAAGGACGGTACGTCAGGCGAATTCCCCATCAGCCCGGCAGAGGCGGAGTGTCTGTCCATACAGCAGCACCGCACCGATAATCTTATAATAAAGCAGCTGCAATTACAAATGACTTTACCTCCCTGTCATCTCAAATGCGGGCGGCGGGGTGCTTTTTTTTGAAACGACTGTTATAATTTTAAAAGGCATAAAAGTGTCTGTATTGTCTTTGGAGTAGGTATATGAGAGATAAGGATAAAACTATTTGGCTGAAAAAATTAATAATATTTTTCGTCAGGTACTTGAACATAATCCTTGTGACAGTATCCGCCGGCTTCGTGTGGAACAACTATTACAACGACTACCTGGGGAAACCGTTCCATGCAAGGGGCAATCAGGACTGGCTCCTTCTCTTCCTGTATATTGTGTTTTTCCACATCTTCAACAGGCTGTACAGCGGATACCGCATAGGCAGCCAGCGGCTCACCGATATAGTCTATTCGAACTGGCTCTCCGTCTGTATATCAAACATACTGATATTTATCGTACTTGTACTGGTAACTGACGCGAATAAAGGCGTCTCACTTATCTTCTATCTGAATTTTTCAGAGATGATCATCCTGATCACATGGGCGTACGCGGCCAATAAGCTGTATTTCCGCCTCTTTCCTCCGCGCAGTGTGATCTGCTTTTACGGCGGTAGCTTCCCGTCGCATGTGCTGACAAAGATCCGTGAAAGGCCGGAAAAGTTCGAACTCACGGAGATGCATCCGTATGACGCCGCCGAAAATATCGGCGATATGCTGGATAAGGTCGACGGAGTGATACTCTATAACCTTTCTGAGGGAGATTCCGCCAGGATAATGACGCTGTGCCTTAAAAAGAAGCTCAGGTATTATCTTGTGCCCACAGTCGGCGATATCCTCCTGAAGACATCGGAAACGACCTACCTCTTCGACACGCCGCTCTACGTCGCTAAGAACGAAGGGCTGCGCCCGGAACAGATCATAATGAAGCGCGTTATGGACATAGTTATCTCCGTGACGGCGATACTGATCTTTATGCCGGTCATGCTCGTCATAGCTGTTTTAATAAAGCTGGAAGACTGGGGACCGGTGCTGTACAAGCAGAAACGCTGCACGCAGAACGACAGGATATTCACGATATATAAATTCCGCAGCATGATAGTTTCCGCCGAGGGGAAGAACGGAGCACAGCTGTCTGTTGCAGGCGATCCGCGGGTGACCGGCGTCGGCGCCTTCCTGAGGAGATTCAGGCTCGACGAACTGCCGCAGCTTTTCAACATACTGGCCGGCGACATGTCGTTTGTCGGTCCGAGGCCCGAGCGCCCCGAGCTTGTCGCCGATTATATAAAAAAGGTCCCGGAGTTTGCTCTGCGCACAAGAGTAAAAAGCGGCCTGACCGGCTATGCGCAGGTGATGGGACGCTATGACACCTCACCCGAAGAAAAATTAAAGCTCGATCTTATCTATATACAGACATATTCTGTGCTCCTTGATATCAAAATAATCCTTATGACTATAAAAATAGTTCTGTTCAACCTGAATGAGAGAAGAGGCAAGGCCGGCGCGGAGCAGGTCCATGAAGAGGCCGTAAGGCATTTCCCGTAACGGTGCAGTGTTGCGGTTATTTATTCTTGTGATATCATAAATTGTTCGTATCCTCTATCGCGGATACGATCCTGCTTTTGCGGGGAATCAGATTTACGGCCGGCGCGCCGGCCGCTGCGGCAAAGCGATATTTAGGGGGATTTCTGGTAATGATGCAGCATCCAAGATTGTACAGCACATCTTCGGATTACGTTTATTTCGGCCTGCGCGACAGGATCGCGAATAAAGAACTTAAACCGAAACAGAGGCTGCTTGAAGTAAAGATAGCCTCTGAGATGGGCGTGAGCAGGACTCCGGTACGCGAGGCGCTGCGCCGGCTTGCGAATGAGGGACTGGTAAAGATAGTCCCCAACAGCGGCGCCAGGGTCGCGTCGCCTTCGCAGGAGGAGTTGGAAAGCGCCTACAGCGTGCGCGAGTACCTGGAAAATCTCAGCGTGGAGCTTGCATGCGCCAACGGGCTTGACAAACGGGCGGTAGAAGATATCGAAAACGCACTTGCCGCAGAGGAAAACGCCTGCGGCAGCGGTGATATCGACGCGTTTATTGAAGCCGACAGCGCATTTCACAGAATCATTGCTGAATCAGGCAGGAACCGGGTCCTCTGTGAACATATAGACAGCATAATGAAACGTACGCACGTATTTGTCTTTTTCAGCGGCTGTTTTGAGGAAGAAAGAAAATCGTGCGTTGCGGAGCACCGCGCGATACTCCGCGCGATAGCAAAGCGCGACAGAGAAAGTGCGCAGAAGAAAATGAAAGAACATCTGGCGCATTCATACAAGAGCCTGGCGGCAGCGGAGGAAAAGGACGCCTGAAACGAGGAGATGTTTAACTATGCCGGATTTTGCAAAAATACCGTCGTTTGACCTGACAAGAAATTATGCGCGTGTAAAGGAAGAGATTAGCGTAGCCGTTCTCAGAGTGCTTGACACGCAATACTTTATTCTGGGGCCGGAAGTGGAGGCTCTGGAAAGAGAGCTTGCTTCGTACCTTGAGGTAAAGGAAACGATCGGCTGCGCGTCCGGCACCGACTCTCTTATACTGGCGATGATGACGCTGGATCTCAAACCGCAAGACGAAGTCATCACAACGCCCTTTACTTTCTTCGCCACGGCAAGCTGCATCACAAGATGCGGCGGCAGGCCTGTATTCGCTGATGTGGATCCCGCTACATACAATATAAAGAGCGAAGATATACTGTCGAAGATCACTCCGCGCACTAAAGCCGTCCTGCCGGTGCACCTTTTCGGGCAGATGTGCCCGCTTGAGGAAATAAAAGACGAACTTAAAGCACGCGGAATAGTTTTAGTCGAAGACTGCGCGCAGGCTATAGGCGCGCACAGGATGATCGGCGGGCGCGTTGCAAGGAGCGGTTCGGTCGGAGATTTAGGCTGTTTTTCCTTCTTCCCGACGAAGAACCTGGGCTGTTACGGCGACGGCGGGCTGGTATCCGTCCCGGAAGATGAAGAACTCGCGTCCCGCATAAGACGCCTGCGCGTCCATGGGGCAGGCGCGACATATATGCATGACGAGGTCGGCATCAACAGCCGCCTTGACGCGCTTCAGGCAGCTATACTGCGCGTGCGTCTGCGGCATCTTGAAGGCTGGAACGAAGAACGCCGGATAGTCGCCGAACGTTACGAGACCCTGTTTGCAGAAAAAGGCCTTTTGGAATTGGTGATTCCTCCTGCGGAGGCGGAAGGCGGCCGTCATGTCTTCCATCAGTACGTCGTCCGCGCTAAGCGCCGTGACGAGCTCCAGAAATACCTTGCGTCGCGCGGCATCACCACACGGGTCTATTACCCTCTTCCTCTTCATATGCAGAAGTGTTTTTCGTATCTGGGATATAAAAAGGGAGATTTCCCGGCGGCCGAGATGCTTTCGGATGAGGTGCTCGCGCTGCCGATGTTCCCGGAGCTGCTGCCTGAGGAGCAGGAGCGCATAGTCTCCGACATAGCGAAATTTTACGGCAAAGCATAAATATCTGACTGAATTAAACTATAATATTGCAGACGATATAGCCAGGAGGTGGCGGAAATGATGTTCCCGTATTTTGATTCTACGATGATACTGCTGATTCCCGCTCTGCTGTTCTCAATGTGGGCGCAGTACAGGGTCAAGAGCACATTTGCCAGGTACAGTGAAGTGGCTGCCGCAAGCGGGGTAACGGCAGACAGCGTCGGGCGCATGCTGCTTGACAGGGGCGGGCTCAGAAACGTTCCGATCGAGCATGTCGCCGGCCAGCTTACCGATCATTACGACCCGAGCAAAAAGGTTCTGCGCCTGTCGGACAGCGTAAGCGGGAGCCGCAGCATCGCCGCCATCGGAGTGGCGGCGCACGAGGTGGGACACGCGATACAGGACCAGGAGGGCTATTCCATGCTGCGCCTGCGCAACTCGATAGTACCGGTCGTAAATATCTGCTCCACACTTTCGATACCGATTTTTCTTTTTGGACTCATTTTAGGTTATATGAACCTCCTGAACATCGGAATACTGCTTTTCTGCGGCGTGCTTGTATTCCATCTGGTAACGCTTCCGGTCGAATTCGACGCAAGCGCACGCGCACTGAAGCTGCTTTCCGATACGCATACGCTTACTCCCGGAGAACTTGCGGGGGCGAAATCCGTACTTGGCGCAGCCGCCCTTACATATGTCGCCGCGCTGGTCATGACGATAATGCAGCTACTGAGGCTCGTGATGCTGCGCAATGCGCGCCGCCGCTGACGATAGGGCTGCATATCGCCTGTCCGGTTATAGTGTAAAATGAAAGATGGAGTGTGTTTATTGTCTCTTTGTAGTGCGAGGCAGGTTCAATGAGAGGATTGGAAGCCGCTCTTTCAATATACGGCGAAGTGCAGAAGGGAGCGTTCGCGTCTGAAGCGCTCAGGCGCGTATACGGCGATATAGCGCCCGGCGACAGGAAACTTGCCGCAACTTTGCTCTACTGTACTCTCCGCCGTCAGACGCTGTGGAAAACTATCCTGCTGAAATACTGCAGGCGGCAGCCGCGCGCGCTGCCCCAGACGACAGTAAACGCACTTATGATCGGGATCGCGGGCATTGTTGAGCTCAGGTATTTTTCTCTGCCGGTCCTTGTGAACGGCATTGTGCAGGCAATAAAGAACAGCGGCGAAGCAAAGGATATAGGGCTTGTAAATGCGGTGCTGCATACCGTGTCGGACGAAGCCGCAGGCTTTCTCGACGAACTGAAAAAAAGCAGCGCGCTGCGCGATCAGGCTCTCTACTGGGGAGTCCCTGGATGGGCTGCGGCGCAGTGGTCCAAAGAGCTTTCCATCCCGGAAGCGAAAAAGCTTGTACGCGCCGTAGGAATGAAAAGATATCTGTCGCTGCGCCTGTCGCGCGGAGTCGACCGCGGCGAATATATAAAGCAGTACTGCGCTTCCGGGCGCAGAGCGTGGGCGTCGCCATTTCTGGAATTTTCAGTGCGCACCGCCGCAAACCCGTACCCTGTCGATCTGCCCGGCTTTGGCGAAGGCGCGATAATGCCGCAGAGCGAATCGTCTATGACAGCAGCAGATCTCCTTGCCTCTTACGCAAAGGGAGGAAGGATCCTTGATATGTGCTGCGGGCGCGGAGTGAAGACAGGACAGCTTGCCGATATATTGCCTGACGCCCGCATCGAGGCATGGGACCTGTCGGAAAAAAAGATAAACGCAGCGCGTTTTGAGATAATGAGAATGAGATCGGAGGAGCGTGTGACATTCAAAACAGGCGACGCTCTCTCCCTTGTACCGGATGAAGAGCCTGACGCGATACTGCTCGATGTGCCATGTTCCGGAAGCGGCACATGGGGGCGTCATCCCGAAGGGAAATGGCGTCTGGCGCCGGAGGATATAGAAAAAAACAGCGTGCTTCAGAAAAAACTGCTGGAGCGTGCAGCTTCCATGCTGAAACCGGGAGGTTTTCTGCTCTACAGCACATGCAGTCTTTTCCGCGAAGAGAACGAGAAGGTCGTCGCAGACGTGATGGGCCGCCATCCGGAACTGCTTGAGATGCCGCATTTGAGAAGCGCTTCGTTCATACGCAGGGGCAAGCCTTACGGCACGGTCATTTTCCCGGCCCTGCCGTGGGTCGACGGGTTTTATACAGCGCTTCTCGCAAAGAGAAAATAGGAGGCAGGCTAATGGGAAAATTTCACCGCTGGGGAATGATATTAGCATTTCTTGTGATCGTCGGCTGCGCTTATATCGGAATAAGAATGGTCTTTGTGGAAGACAAGGATTCTGAAGTGCCGTCCGTTACAGGCATGCAGATCGTGGACGCTGTCGACGCGCTGCAGGAGAAAGGGCTGCTTGCCAAGGTCGACAAAGTCGATTCTGCGCTGCCGGCAGACACGGTAGTTTCGCAAAACCTGCAGGCCGGAGAAAAGGTAGCGCGCGGCAAGGTGGTGCTGCTGCGCGTCAGCAAAGGCGGCGCCATCCAGCCTATTCCCGACGTGCGCGGCATGAAGTTTGAAGAAGGCGTCAAAAAACTGAGCGAAGCCGGTTTCAAAGTAAACAAGGTGAAGCGTGTCGCTGACGCGCTGAAGCCGGCGGGAACGATAATAGCCCAGAACCCGTCCGCACCGCAGCAGGTATCGTCGTCGTGCATGGTAAGCCTGCTGGTGAGCAGCGGGGCTAACGGAGAAAGCTCGTTTGTGGTCATTCCCGAACTCCGCGGCAGCGACAGGACGTCCGCAGTCGAGATGCTGGAACAGCTTGGGCTGAGACTCGGCCAGACGGCGGAGGCTCCTTCGTCCTCCATACCGGCAGGGAGCGTGCTTTCCACCCGTCCGAAGAGCGGCACAAAAGTCCCGGCAGGTTCGGCCGTAAACCTGACTTTTGCGAGAAAACCGCTTGAGTCCGAGCTGGCAGAGGACACGCCGCCGCAGCAGGACAATGATAAGGAACGGGCCGAGGCGGTCCGCCGCGTAGTGGTAAAAGAGACCGCGCCCACTACGGTACCTTCCAAGATACCTGAGGTAAAAGCACAAAAGCCGCAGGTGAAGACAGAGAAGAAAGAAGAACAGCCCAAAGAGCAGCCCAAAGAGGCAACTAAAGAAGCTGCGGTGAAAGAAGCGCCGAAACAGGAGGCTCCGAAAGAGACCGCTTCCTCCAATATGCCTCCCGCAGCGGGGACCAAGACGGCAAAGGTGCGCTACCAGGTTCCTCCTCTGACAAAGCCGCTCTCGCTCAAGATAGAGATGGCTGATGAAATGGGCACCCGCGTGCTCAAGGACGGTGTGGCAAAGAGCGGGGAATACATTTCCATGAACGTTCCCTACAGCGGAGAAGCCCGCATAACGATATTCCTTGGCGGTGACTTTGTATGGCAGGACCGCTACAACTGAAAAAAGGGAAAAAACTTCTGATAGCCCCGTCGCTGCTTGCGGCGGACGTTCTCAACATAGAGAGCGATATTGAGCGGCTCGGCGGAGAGGCCGACTGGCTGCATGTCGATATCATGGACGGGCATTTCGTGCCTAATCTTTCCTATGGCCCGGAACTGGTCAGGGCGCTGCGCAGAAGATATCCCGACGCTTTTCTTGACGTGCATATAATGGTGGAGCCGGCGGAAGATTTTCTTGATATGTTCATATCTGCCGGGGCGTCGCTGATAACGGTCCACGCCGAAGCGACCAGTCATCTTCACCGTGTGCTGCAGAAGCTGAAAGACGCGGGAATATATGCGGGGGCCGCGATAAACCCGGGAACTTCAAAAGAACTGCTTATGCCGGTCCTTCATATGGCCGATCTGCTTCTTGTGATGTCGGTCAACCCCGGCTACGGCGGTCAGTCGTTCATACCGGAGACGCTCGACAAAACGCGCATGCTCTCTGAGATGCGGGAGAGCCTTGGTCTCGGCTGCCTTATCGAGATGGACGGCGGCATAGGACCGAAAAATATCGCTCAGGTCTCAGCTGCAGGCTGCGATGTCGCCGTTGCAGGAAGCGCGGTCTTCCGGCAGGCGTCGCCGGCGGCTGTTATAAAGGAGATGCGAATACTGTCCGAAAGGGGGTAATGCGCATGGCGGTTGAAGCAGGGGACGCGCAGACGGAAAACAGTGAAAGCAGCATACGGGAAGCTGCGGCGGAACTCGGAAACAAGCTCCGCAAACTGAGAGAAGCGCAGGGACTGACCTTTGAAGACGTCCGCTCCGCGATAAAAATACAGATAAAATATATCGAAGCCATAGAAGAAGGAAATACGGGAATCATACCCAGGGGGCCCTTCTGCAGAAGTTTTATAAAGCAGTACTGTGAATATCTGAAAGCCGACGATCTATGGGCGCGCTACGATCCGCTTCTGAAAAGCATAAACGCTCAGGGCACTTCACGCGGCGAAGAAGCGATTCGAGCAGGCGTAGAAAGGAAAACGGCGTATAGGCGCAGTTCACTGCTGCATATACTGATTCCGGTCGTCATGCTGCTTTCAGTGGCTGCAGCCGCATGGGTGACGCTGCGTTACCGCGGGGAGATAGCAAAGGATGCAACGACTCCGCTTGAAGGCGGTACTGCCGTTGTCAGAGAAGATGTTTCTAAGGACGTTTCAGCCGAAATACTTCCCTCTTTGGATAAAGCGCCTGCGTCATCAGCGCCTTCGATCGACCTCGGATGGATGGACGGGAAGGAAGTTTCGGACAATCAGCAGAAGAGCAGTGATATGAACTTCGCGGCGGCGGCTGCAAAGAGCGCGGAAACAAAGGCCGCCGGCAGCGTTCTGCCTGAGCTGTCCGTAACCGCAGACGGAGTAGTTTGGGTGAAATTTTCCATAGGCAAGAAGATCCTGTTTGAGGGTATTATGAAAAAAGGCGAGACACGCTCCTTCTCTCCGACAGCCGAAGAACCTCTGAGGGCAAGATATGGCAATCCGTCCAAAACTCTTGTCTCCTGGGGAGGGACTTCCGCCGTTGCGGCCGGGAACGGAGCAAAGCCTTTAACGATATATTACTCTTCGGACGGCAGCGTGTCGGAGGGAAAACGGTAGCTTATTCACGACACTGTTATATTTCCTGGCGGTTCACATGCGCAGAGGGGGTTATTGAATGAAAAGGATAATAGCGGCTCTCCTTGTTGTTCTCTGCTTTGCATCGTCGTCTTTCGCGGCTTTCAGCAAAAAAGGATACATTCCCGAAGGCGATCCGATAAAATATTCAGGCCTGAAAGTCACCGAGAACGGCGTAAATATCGTTCTTCACAACACAGGCGATAAAGCGGTGATCTTCAACGCCGCCGTCACGTTCATCGGCCCGCGCCGGAAAGAACTTGGCGATTTCTACATCGAAAAGACGATGATAGAACCGGGCGGAGAGGCCGTATTCCGTAATCTTTATCTGAAGGGCGATCAAAAACTCTGCAAAAGCGCCGAATCTCTGCGCTGGACTATATATCTGCTTGAGACCAGGTAATGGCGTCCGGTGATTGAAGCAACTGCGCGGCCGGACCGAATCGTCCGGCTGCGTTTTTGTCTCCGCCGGATGTTGATGATTATCTGCCGTTACCCGCTGTGGAAACCGTCAGAAAAGTTTGACAAAATAAAAATTTGGGTGTATTCTCTGCATCTAACCGAAAATCGGCAGCCGATAAAGCCGCGCGAGCGGTCATACACTGCATAGGCGCCGTGTGAGGAGGGTTAGAGGGATGAAGACCCTTGCAGTGATACCGGCAAGATATTCCAGTACAAGGCTCCCCGGCAAGCCGCTTGCCAAAATCGCCGGAACCCCTTTGGTAGTACGAGTGCTCGACAATGTGCGATCCTGTTCCTCTGTGGATCGGGTAATAGTGGCTGTCGACGATGAACGAATCGCTGATGTGGTGCGCGCCGTTGGCGGCGAGGCCTTTATGACCCCTCCGGAGCTGCCGAGCGGCGGCGACCGGGTCGCATATGTCGCAAAGCGGATAGAATCAGAATTTGTCCTGAACGTCCAGGTAGACGATCCGCTCGTCGGCGCCGATATGATAGATCCGTTAGTGGAAGCGCTTGCCTCTGACAGTTCGGTCAAGCTGGCTCTTTTAGTGAAGCGAATCGAAAAACAGGAAGAGGTTTTATCCGAAAACGTCGTAAAAGCTGTTTTTGACGGCAGAAAGCGCGCGATGTATTTCAGCCGTTCTCCGATACCGCGTTTCAGTGATACCGGCGGCGTATGGTATAAGCATATAGGACCCTACGGCTGGCGCCGGGACTTTCTTTTTGAATTTGCCGCTATGGAGCAGACGCCGCTTGAGAAAACAGAAAGCCTTGAAATGCTCAGGGTCATTGAAAGCGGCCGTTCCATCAAATGCGTCGAGGTCTCCCGCGATACTATAGAAATAGACACTCCCGAAGATCTGGTAAAGATCGAAAAGTATTATTCATCCGGTCTCTGACGCGCAAATGTCACCCGCGGGGAGCATTTGCGCGTTTTAAAAAGAATGCTTTGAAGACGCCCTCATTCGGCAGATGACGTCGGCAAGGGCGTAAAAGACGTGTTTTTATAAAGAAACGGAGAAGAATAATGCTGAAGATCGCAGAAAAAATAAAAGAATTTACAAAGATGGGCCCGTTCTGGAATGTAAGCGTGGATACCGACGTCGTTTTTTCAGACGACGGGGTCGGCACGCTCCTTTCGATGCTTAAAGAAAGAGAAAAAAACGCATTTTTTGTTTTGGACGCCGCTTTGAAGCCGCAGCCGCGTTTTTCCGCGCTTTTTGAGCAGAATGATATTTTTGAATTTGACGCCTCTTTTTCCGAACCGCGTACGCAGGACGTAGACGCGCTGCGCTCGGAGCTTCTGAAGAGACATAAAATACCCGATACGTTAGTAGGCGTTGGCGGGGGTGCAGCGATGGATCTCGCCAAAGCGACAGCTATATGCCTTGCAAATCCCAAACCGGCCCAATGCTATCAGGGGTTTGACCTTGATATGAACAAGGGCGCGGATATATGGACGATGCCTGCCCTGACAGGCACCGGCGCCGAGATAACTCCGATAGCCGTGCTGCGCGGTCCGAAGAAAAAACTTGGCATAAACAACCATCATGTTCAGCCTGAGGTGGCCGTTATAGACCCGCAGCTTTCAGCCGACGCGCCGCACTTCAACCGTTTTTTCACTATGATGGACTGCTTTTTTCATCACTGCGAGATAACGGCAAGCAAAACCAGCTGCGCAGAGGCAAAGGCGGATTCCAAAGAAGGGCTTGAGATAGCGCGCTCAGTACTTTCTCAGGATCTGACGCACTACAGCACGCCTGTCGCTGTAAGGTCGTCCGCTGCCTCTCTGCTCGGAGGCAGCAGCTCGATAGCGGGCAGGGTTGGAGCAGCGCATGCGATATCGTACGGTCTGAGCAACAGCGCCCCGCATCTGCCGCACAGCGTGGCAGTAGCCATATCGATATGCGCGCTGGAAGATATTTACCCCGAAGGCCGCGCGGAAACTTTGAGATTTCTTGACGCCAACGGTTTTTCCGTCCCTAAGGCGTCGGAATACGGCATCACGGCAGGCGACATAGAGAGGATGACCTCCACGGCGCTCGGTATGGACAAGCTGTGGCTCAGCTGTTTCGGAGAAGAGTGGCGTTCGAAGGCGACAAAAAACTATATAGAGAATATATACAGAAGAATAGTCAGGGAGTGATCAAAAATGGCAGGGACCGAGATATTTGACAGAGAAGAGATAAAGGCCGCAGCGGATGTGATAGAGCGCAGGATGATACACCGGTACGGTTCGCATTCGCAGCGCGGCGGCATATACCGCGCGGAGGAATTCGAAGCGGCGGCAAAAAAGATAACGGGTTCACGTTACGCACTTGCCGTGTCGAGCGGGACCGCTGCTCTCATCACAGCGCTTAAAGGCATAGGGATAAAAGCCGGCGACGAAGTGATCACTACGCCCTTCACATTCATAGCCACCGTTGAAGCGATAATCGCCTGCAATGCCGTCCCGGTGTTCGGGGATATAGACGACACACTTTCTCTTTCGGCAGCGTCGGCGGAGAAACTTATCACACCGCGCACCAAAGCGATAATGCCTGTACATATGTTCGGCGTTGCGGCAGATATGGATGCTTTTGTAAGCCTTGGCAAAAAATACGGTATCCCCGTCATTGAAGATGCCTGCGAGACAGTGGGCGGCAGCTATAAAGGAAGAGCGCTCGGCGGGATAGGCGACTGCGGCGCGTGGAGCTTTGATCCCAATAAAACGCTCACGGTGGGCGAGGGCGGCGTTGTCTTCACCGACGATCCCGACGTTTACTTTGCGATGGACTGTTATCATGATCACGGGCATATCCACAGCAAGGAGCATGACCGCGGCGCGGAAGGAAAGTTCGGCTTCGGAGTAAATTTCCGCATAAGCGAACTCCAGGGCGCGCTCGGCGTCGTTGCGCTTTCCAAAATGCCTGACGCCATTGCGGCTCTGCGCGGCACTAAAAAGAAAATAGTCGAGGCCGGCGTCGCTTTTGGACTCAGGCCGCGTCCGATGCACGATGAAGAAGGGGATACCGCGACACACGCGGTATTTATCCTCCCGACCGCAGCGGCAGCAAGAAAGTTCAGCGAGGCCGCCAAAGATGCAGGCTGCGGCTGCGGCATAATAGCGGATAATACATGGCATTACGCAAAACACTGGAAAGCCCTTGCCGAAATGAGCGAAACAGATTATTTCGGGACGAAGACGCGCTCATATCTGCCGGATGCGTTTGCGGAGGCCGACGCGAAGCTTTCGCGCGCGGTAATGTTCGGTCTTAACATAAGAATGAGCGGCGAAGATACGGACAAAATAATAAAAGCGCTTGAAGCCGGCGCAAAAGCCGCGCTGCGGCGCTGATTCCTGCAGCGGCATAACATACGGCGGCACCATGTTTTCTCCGGCGCACGGATATAAAGGCCGTGCGCCGGTCGTTTGTTGTTTTGTCTCCGCTGCCAGAGGCATCTGTTTTCCCCTCCGCGGCAGTTGAGGCCGCGGCGTACGAGTTGGTATAATAAAAAACAGATTTTCAGCAAGCACAGATAACAGGAGACGAGGTGCCATCAATGAAGAAAAAGATTCTTGCCAGGATCGAGGCTCTTGAGCCCGAAATGCTGAAGATGCTCGGGGAGATGATAGCTTTCCCAGCGATAAGCCCTGAAGCCGGCGGTGAAGGCGAAGGACGCAAGGCCCGCTATATTTTGCAGAAGGTAAAAGAGCTCGGCTTCAGCGATGCAAGCGTAATCAATTCGCCCGATCCTGCGGTCCCGGACGGCAAACGCCCCAACATTATCCTCTCTTTCCCCGGCAGGACCAAACGCCGTCTGTGGATAGTTTCCCATATGGACGTAGTGCCGGAAGGAGAGCGCTCACTGTGGAATACGGATCCATTCCGCGCGGAGATAAAAGACGGACGCATTTACGGGCGCGGCGTCAGTGACAACGGGCAGGAGCTCGTCGCGTCGCTTTACGCCCTTTACGCTGTTAAGGAACTTGCGGTAACGCCGGAATTCGAAGTCTGTCTTGCGTTTGTAGCTGATGAGGAGGTCGGCAGCGCGCACGGGATAAAGTATCTCATAAAAGAAGGTCTTTTCCGTGAAGATGACCTTGTTGTCGTCCCTGATATGGGCTCCGAAAAAGGCGATATCATCGAAGTTGCCGAGAAGAGCATCTGCTGGATGGAATTTACGGTGGAAGGAGTCCAGGTCCATGCGAGCCAGCCCCACCTGGGTGTGAATGCATGCCGTGCGGCCAACGCTTTTTCGGTATCGCTGGACGCCGCGTTTCACGAGGCTTTCCCTGACGAAGACGCGCTTTTTGACCCGCCCTTCTCCACCTTTGAGCCCACACGGCGCGTCTCCAACGTGCCCAATATAAATACCGTTCCCGGAGTCGAGACGCTCTGCTTCGACTGCCGCGTGCTGCCTTCGATACCTCTTGAAGCGGTCAGGAAGGTCGTTGACGCAGAGATCGCAAAGGCGCAGCAGAAATACGGTGTGAAAATCAGCTGTATCTTCCCGCAGTATGTGGAGGCGGCGCCCCCTACGCAGGAAGACGCGCCTGTCGTTTCAGAGCTGCGCGCCGCGATCTCTCAGGTCTTCCCCGGGCTTAAGATAAAAACGGCTGGCGTCGGGGGCGGCACATGCGGCGCCTACTACAGAAAAGCAGGGATACCGGCTGCGGTGTGGGGGCAGGAGGCCGACTGCGCGCATATGCCGAATGAATACGCCGTAATAAGCCATATCGTAAATGAGGCGAAAGTCTTTGCCCTTATGATGGCAGGAAAAGAAACAGACTGATTTTGCCGTTCCGGTATGTTTGCCGCATAGAGCGTTCTTGTTCAAAGGCGCAAATGTATCCGGCAGAATGGCGCGGAAGTTTTATAATATTATCTGACCGCAGCGGCGCATGACGCGGCTGTTTTTCAAAGTATCACGAAAGGGGTCCGGCTTATGCAGAAAGATGACAATTACTGGTGGTATATAACGATAAAAGCAGATGCTGCCCAGGAGGACAATCTATTTTCGATCGCGGATATATCAGACAGCATAGGTACGGAGATGCAGGAACTGCCAAGCGGAATCCTCCGCCTGCGCATTTATTACAGAAACAGCGAAGATATAAGCGTATGGCGCGGAAAGCTTGCCGCAGCAATGAAGGAATTTCCGGGAGTGGAAATAGAGGACTGGGGAAAAATAGAAAATCAGCCCTGGCATGTCGCCGCGGAAGAGGCTTTCCCGCCGCTGCCTGTCGGCAGAAACCTGACTGTGCTTGCGCCGTGGCATAAAGGAAACGAGCCTGCAGGCAGGACGCCCCTTTATATCAATCCGGGAAGCGCTTTCGGGACCGGCTACCATGAGAGCACCCAGATAGCGCTGGAACTGCTTGAGAAGTATATAAAAAAAGGAGACGTCACCGCCGATATAGGCACCGGCTCGGGCATACTTACGATAGCGGCGCTCAAATTGGGGGCAGCTTTTGCATATGCAAGGGACATCGACCCCACGGTCATAGAAGAAGTACGCAAAAACCTTGCGCTCAACGGGATAGGCCAAGCCGGGACAGACCTTGCCGTCGGCGATCTGCTGAAAGATTTCGGACATAAAGCCGATATCCTGACAGCAAATATCCTTCTGGATCCGCTGACTTCGATGCTTAAAGACGTCCCCGCGGTCATAGGCGGCAATGGCGCTGCGATATTCTCAGGGATGCTTGAGAAGGAAAGGGACGTTTTTCTTCCCGCTCTTGCCGCCGCCGGGCTTATGCCGATCGAAGAACTTGTAAAGGGAGAATGGTGGGGTGTCGCTGCCAAGAGTAAGGCTTGAGGAGTGCACATTCGACGGTGATGTGTGGCATATAGGAGAAAAAGAAGCGCACCACCTCATACATGTGCGCCGCTGCTATACCGGCTCTCTTGTCGAAGGGCTGCTCAGTGGTGAAAAACTTGAGCTGCGCCTTGAATGCCGCGGAGACGAAGTGATGGCAAAGGAACTTTCCAGATGCATGGAAAAAGAGGCCATGCCGCGCATTGAACTGCTCCTCGGGCTGCTTAAAAACGATCAGATGGACGATGCGCTGCGCTTCTGCGCCGAGACCGGCGTAGCTGAAATACATCTTCTGGCATGCGAAAGAAGCGTGCCGCGCTACGAAGGCGGCAGGCTGGCCGATAAGATGCTGCGGTGGGAGAGGATACTTGCCGAAGCCACGAAACAGTCAGGCGCAGCTTCTCCCCCTGTTCTTCATGAACCGCTGCGGTTCTGTGATTTTCCGTTCGGCGGACTGCCGCCCCAGCGGCTTGCCGCGATGCTCGATCAAAACGCGCGCAGTCTGCACGGAATCGATATCGCGGAACGCACCGCGCTTGCGATAGGACCTGAAGGAGACTGGTCCTCCGGCGAGTGCGGGACCCTCATAAAGAACGGTTTTGTTCCGGTAACGCTCGGGAACCGCATAATGAGGGCGAGCACCGCTGTCGCGGCAGGATGCGCTGCGCTGCATATATTGGGAGCTTTGTAAAGTTCAGCTGTTTTGTTCGGGCAAAAAAAGGACGCGCTTCTTTTGTGGGCGCGTCCGCTTTGTACTGCGATGTAATTCGAAAAACGTATGATTCCCTTATCAGCCGGAAAACGGCATATCTTTTACGGCAGAGGGAAGAACATCTTGCCGGGGTTAAGGATATTCAGCGGGTCAAAGGACTTCTTTATCCCGTTCATGATCTCAAGCTCGGCAGGCGTCTTGCTTCCGGCCAGCACCTTCCGCTTGATATACCCCACTCCGTGTTCGCCGCTTCCAACGCCGCCGAGCGATATCGCTTCGTTGATGAGGACGGCGAAGAACTCTTCGGCGTAGGTCCCCCACCTTTCCGGCGTCATGCCGACCGGCTTCAGCGGTATCGGGTGTATGTTGCCGTCTCCGATATGGGATATTATGCCTATCTCCACATTCCATTCTTTGCTGATTCTTTTTATGCGCCTGAGCATCTCGGGGACTTCGGAAAGAGGGACCATAAGATCCCCTGAAGCGCAGGCATACGGGTCGCGCGCGCGCATACCCTCAAGACCGTTCTGACGCACGTTCCACATAGCGGCCGAATCGGTGCGGCTCTCGGCGACGAATACCTCAAACGCGCCCCCTTCGAGGCATATGTTGCCTACGATCTCATAGCTGTCCTCCAGCTGCTCTTCGGTATCTCCCTCCACCTGTATCAGAAGATAGCCTTCGCTTCTTTCCTGCTCCGGCAGAGTGCAGCCGAGATATTCGGTGGTGTATTTCACTAAGTTCCTGTCCATGAATTCGCATGAGATTATGCGGCGTCCGGAACCTATTACCTTTGATACGCTCTCTACAAGCTTCTCGATATCCGGGTAGCATGCAAGCAGATTGACGATCTTCCCAGGTTTCGGTTCGAGGTTGACTATCAGCTTCGTGGCGATCGCAAGGGTCCCCTCGCTTCCCACGAGAAGATTCAGCAGGCTGTAGCCCCAGCTGTCCTTGCGGTAACGTCCCCCTAAGTTCAGCACTTCGCCGGAAGGAAGCACTACTTCGGCGCCTAAGATATGACGCCTGGTGTTGCCGTAGCGCACGACCTTGCCTCCTCCGGCATTAGTCGCGAAGTTGCCTCCTATAAAGCTGGTCTCTGTACTCATCGGGTAGCCGGCGTAGAGGAAGCCTTCCGCCGCCGCCGCGCGGCAAAGGTCGTTCGTTATTACTCCGGGTTCTGCGACGGCAACGCGGTTTATCCTGTCTATCTCGAGGATATGGTTCATGCGCTCAAGCGAAAGAACTATGCCGCCGGCAAGGGGCACGGCCCCGCCGTTCAGTCCGCTGCCTGCGCCGCGCGGGGTCACGGGGATGCGGTATTTTGAAGCTATCTTCATTACGGCCGACACCTGCTCAGTGTCCTTCGGCTTTACGACGACGTCCGGCATGTTTTCTCCCCAGATGCGGCCTGCCTGGTCGTAGGCGTAGTTTTCCAGAGCGTCTTTATTGTCTGCTATTACGGCGTTTTTCGCTGTTGCTGAGATCAGCTCTTCGATTATTTCTTTCGTAAGCGAACCGTATCCGTACATTATTTGACACCCTTATATTTTTTTACCGCTTCAATCAACGCTTCCAATATCTCCATCGCGTCTCCCTGCACGGCGAGATCTGCCACGCGGAAGATCGGCGCTTCCGGATCCTGGTTTACCGCAATTATGGTCTCTGCTCCGCTCATTCCCGCTATATGCTGCACCGCGCCTGAGATGCCGAACGCGATGTAGATACGCGGCGTAACGGATTTGCCGGAAAGCCCCACCTGAGCGGAATAGGGGGCCCAGCCGAGATCCACTGCAACGCGCGACGAGCCCACTGTGCCGCCCAGAAGGCGGGCCAGTTCCTCAAGGCGCAGGAAGTTCTTCGCGTTTTTCATTCCCTTGCCGCCGGACACTATTATCTCGGCCTCCTGCAGAGGCAGGCCCACGCTCTTTTCCGGCTCAAACTTTATAAACTTCAGAAGGGAAGCAAGTTTTTCTTTGACCGGCAGGAATTCGACTACCTCACATTTGCGGGATGCGTCTGCAGCAAGCGGACGCTTTGATTTGGGGCGCACGGTGCACATCTGGGGGTCGCGTCCCTTGGTCTTTATATCGGCCATTACATTGCCGCCGATAGCCGGGCGTGTCTGTATAAGACGCTTTGTTTCCTTATCGATCGAGAGCTCGGTGCAGTCCGCTGTAAGCCCGCAGCCGAGGCGCGCGCTGAGCATCGGCATTACAGTGCGGCCCTGCGTCGTTGCCGACGCTATAAGGATGGCGGGCCTGTATTTGTCTGTTATTTCGGCAAGCGCGGATACCGCGATATCGGCGCGGAAGTTTTCAAACTCGGGAGAATCCACGACGTAAACTTTGTCGGCTCCGTAAGCCGCAAGCGCCGCTGCCTGCTCCTTTATGCGGCTTCCGATCACGACGCTTGCAAGCGGAGCGCCCAGAGCGTCGGCAAGCTCCTTCCCCCACGCTAAAAGTTCGCGTGATACGGGGTGTATCTTTCCGCCGCGTACTTCAGCCAATGTCCATACCTCGGCGCTCATTTCGAATCTCCTCCGCTCTCTTCCAGACAGTTTTTCTCTTCAAGTATCTTCATGACTTCGCTTACCGCGGCTCCCAGTCCGTCTGCCGCTATGACCCTGCGTCCGGAACGCGTCACCTTCGGATATGTAACGTTTATTACCTGGGTGGCGGAACCGGTGAGCCCGGTCTCTTCGGCCGCCATCGAGATGTCTTCGGCCGTCATTATTTTTACTTCGGTCTTTTTTGCGCGCAGCTTGCCGGAAAGCGTGCAGAGACGCGGTATGTTCATCTCCTTTACCGGTATGACCATAGCCGGAAGCTTTGCGTCTATCGTCTCGTGCCCGCCCTCTATCGAGCGTACGACGCGAATCTCACTGTCCGTGAGCGATTCTATCGCGCTCACATATGAGAGCACGCTTACTCCCAATATCTCGGCGCAGGCCGGGCCGACCTGGCCTGTTTCGCCGTCGGTGGCGCGCTCTCCCGCAAAGAGGAGATCGAAAGGTCCGGCTTTCTTTATGGCCCTGGCAAGTGTGCGTGCGGTGGCAAGGGTATCTGCGCCGCCGAATTTCCTGTCGGAAAGCAGCACTCCGTCGTCCGCACCCATCGCTATCGCGTAGCGGACAGCCTTCTGGGCATACATCGGCCCCATGCTGATCGCCGTTATAGACGCGTCTTTTCTTGATTCTTTTACCCTGACCGCCGCCTCGACGGCGTGCAGATCCAGCGGGTTGAGCTCGGCTTCCACACCGTCCCTTATCATAGTGCCGGTCTTTTCATCTATCTTAACCGTGTCTACGGCAGGCACCTGTTTGACAAGCACAGCTATTCTCAAAGTCCCTTCCCCCTTCTGTATGAGGAAAATCTATATCAGCAAATAATGATGGTATACTAAAATATACCGCTGCGTCAAGCTCGGGCACTCTCCGCAGCGCTGCGGCCGCCGTATGCCGGACCGCCTTCTGCATCAATTTTGTATATTTTTGAAAATTTTTTATGAAATTTTGAAAAAAGCCCTTCCTTAACACTATATATAGTGTTATAATCTGTTGGCTACGGTATATGTAGCGGATGGAGGACAGAATATGAAATGTCCCATTTGCGGCGCACCTGAGACAAGAGTAATAGAAACACGCAGCTCCGACGAGGGACGCGTCAACAGGAGAAGGCGCGAATGTCCGGAATGCGCGGCGCGTTTCACAACTTATGAACGCCTTGAGGAAAAGGGATACCTCTGGGTGATCAAAAAAGACGGCAGACGCGAGGCTTTTGACAGAGCAAAACTGATAAAGGGTCTTCAGCATGCATGCGAAAAGCTGCCGGTACCGCTTGAGACCCTTGAAGAAGCCGCAGACCGCATAGAAGAGCGCGTCCGCTGCACGGGGCAGGGAGAGGTCCCGACCGCCGTCATAGGAGAGATGGCTGTCGCGGAACTGAAGGGAATCAATAAAGTAGCCTATGTGAGATTTGCATCTGTATATAAGGAATTTACGGATGTATCGAGCTTTACCCAGGAAATAGCACGGCTTTTAGATGACAAGGAGGCACACCGCAATGTCTGAGGATCTTATCGGGAAGCAGAAACAGTTATTTAAAAATAACGGCGAATCTACGGATCTTGCCCTTATGGTCGACGCACTGGCCCAGGAAGAGCGTTCTCCCTGGGACGCCGGCAGAATCCGTGACGCTTTGATCATAGAAGCCGGAGTAGATCCGGCAACTGCGGGAAGCATCGCTATAGAGGTCGAAGAGGATCTTATGAAGTACGGCCGCACGAAGGTCACGACGTCGCTTATACGCGAGATGGTGAACGTCAAGCTTTTCAGGCGCGGACTTTCGTCAAAGCTGGCGGATCACTCGCGCATAGGTCTTCCGGTCCACGACCTTGAAACGATGATGTTCAATAAAAACAAGGAAAACAGCAATACGAGCCATAACCCGGAGTCGATAAATCTTTCGATAGCCGAAATGGTGCTTAAGGAATACGCGCTGACAAAGGTCTTCTCGAAAGACGTCGCAGACGCGCATCTGAGCGGCGACATCCATCTGCACGACCTCGGCATGGTGAACCGCCCCTACTGCTCCGGGCAGAGCGTCGCCTACGTCGCCCGCTACGGCCTCAATATACCTTCGATAACAAGCGTTTCCAACCCCGCCAAACATGCCGACGTCCTTCTTGCTCACATGCTTAAAATGACTTCCGTGCTTCAGAACCACTTCGCGGGAGCGATAGGCTGGGACGCCGTGAATATGTTCTTTGCGCCGTACACTGTCGGCTGGGATTACGACCAGTACCTCCAGCTCGCTCAGCAGCTCATCTTTGAGTTCAACCAGCTTGCAGGAGGACGCGGCGGGCAGGTGGCGTTCACCGACGTCAATCTCTATTACGAGATCCCCAATCACTTCCGCGAAGTGCCTGCGATAGGGCCGGGCGGCAAATTCACCGGCAAGACCTACGGGGATTACGCAAAAGAATCAAAGATGTTCCTGCGTGCCCTTTTTGATGTCTACATGAAGGGCGACAGCCGCGGGCAGCCTTTCTTCTTCCCGAAGCCGCTGCTCCATATCACCGATTATTTCTTCAAGGAAGAGGGCTGGGAGGAATGCCTTGACCATGCCTGCCGCCTCTCCTCGGAAAAGGGCAACACCTATTATGTGTTCGACCGGGGAGGAGTGGCGAAGCTCTCCGAGTGCTGCCGTCTTTCTTTCGAGCTCACGCCGGAGGATCTTGACGAGGCGAAGCATCCGTGGAAGATGCGCTACTGCGCGCTGCAGAACGTCACTCTCAACCTCCCGCGCGCTGCATACCGCGCCGCCGGCAGCGACGATCTCCTTTTCGACATAATAGATGAAGAGATGGAGCTTGCCGCAAAAGCTCATCTGCAGAAGCGCGCATTTATAAAGAACATACTCGATCTCGGGGAAAGAGGGCCGCTTGCCGCGCTCTGCGTCTCTCACGACGACGAGCCCTATCTGCGCATGCGCAAGGCCAGCCATCTGATCGGCATTCTCGGCCTGAACGAAATGGTGCAGGCGATGACCGGCGCTCAGCTCCACGAAAGCGAAGATGCTGCAGCGCTCGGCAGGGCGGTTATCCAGTACATGGATCTCAAGTGCCAGCAGCTTTCCGAGCGCTTCGGTCTGAAGTTCGTGCTTGAGCAGACGCCGGCCGAGAGTACGGCGCTGCGCTTCGCGAAGCTCGACATGCGCGCATGGCCGGACACCGCCAAGAACTACGTAAAGGGAGACTTCTCGACAGGCGAGATATACTACACCAACAGCACGCACCTCAACTACGGGCTTGTTCAGGACCCGATCGACAAGGTCATGCGCGAGGGAGAGCTGCATCCGATGATAAAGGCCGGAGCCATCACTCACGTGTGGATGGGCGAGCACAAACCCGATCCCAGGGCGCTGGCGTCATTTGTCATCAAGACATTCAAATATTCGGAGAACGCCCAGGTGGCATTCAGCCCCGAATTCACGATATGCAACGAATGCAATCACATCGAGCGCGGCCTTCTGGATCACTGCTCACTGTGCGGTTCGGAGGATGTGGACGGCATCACCCGCGTTACCGGCTACTTCACGCGCACATCGTCCTGGAACGCCGGCAAGCGCGGAGAGCTCAAAGACCGCGCGCGCCGTCCCGTTACGATGCAAAGCTAAATGTCCAAACTGTCAGGCATAAAGGCGGGAGGGTATCTTCCCGCCTCTTTTTTGGACTGGGACGGCAGAATATCTGCCGTGGTATTCTGCTGCGGCTGTAATTTCCGCTGCCCGTGGTGCCACAACAGCACGCTCGTTTTATCGGAACCCGGGCTTTTGCTTGAGGATATCTTTTCGGATATAATGCGGCGTTCAAAATTCCTCGACGGAGTGGTCGTAAGCGGGGGGGAGCCGACGTTCTGGCGCGGATTTCTGCCGCTGCTGGAAAGCCTGAAAGAAGCCGGCATACCGGCTAAGGCGGATACCAACGGTTCTGCTCCGGCGCTGCTGCGTGAAGTGACAGAAAAAAACCTTGCGGCTCATATAGCGATGGATATAAAAGCGCCCCTTGACGCAGACGCCTATTCCAGGCTTGCCGGCGTGCCTGTCGGCATAGAGAAGATAATCGAATCTGTGGAGCTTATAAAGGCATACGCGCCGTCATATGAGTTCCGCACGACGTATGTCCCGGCTCTCCATACCGTCGGCGACCTGCTTAAGATACGCAGGGATCTATCGGACGACGCTCACTGGGTGGTGCAGTGCTTCAAGCCCGAAGGATGCCTTGACGAAGAGTTCAAAAAGAAGGAAGCGGCAAGCGCCGAAAAGCTTAAGGAACTGCTTCCCGGCATAAAGATTCGTGGGTGACCGGCGGCATATCAGGCGTCTTTTGCAAACGTTAAAAAGCATCCGGCGCCCGCGCAGCAGCGCCGGCGCACGGTTTCCCGGCCGTATGCGCGCATTACCGGGTCTTGCCAAAAGATGAAAGAGTGATATAATATCTCCCGTTGAGAGATCAGCGGTTATTCCTCGATGGCGCAATCGGCAGCGCGGGTGGCTGTTAACCACTAGGTTCGAGGTTCGAGTCCTCGTCGGGGAGCCAGCCAACATACGGCATTGCGCGTTATGCGCGTGATGCCGTTTTATTTTTATTTTAAAAAAGGAGACGCATAATATGGAAGTCAACCTTGAAAAATTACCGGATCTTCTTCAGAACGTAACGTTTGATTCGATCATCCCCGCTCTTATCTACTTAGTCGCGGGATTTATAATCGTGCAGATGGTAATGAAGGCTATCTCCGGCGCCCTCTCGAAAAGCTCCGTTGAAAAGACGCTGCACAGGTTCATCCTCAGAATTTCGAAGATCGTCCTTTATTTTATCCTCTTCATGACGGTAGCTGCCGCGCTCGGCATACAGATAACATCCTTCGTGGCGCTGCTCTCCGTAGCAGGCCTGGCTCTTTCCCTGTCGCTGCAGGGTATTCTGGCAAACTTTGCAAGCGGCATCATACTGCTTTCCGTCAAACCGTTCCGTGTCGGCGATTATGTGGTCGTGGGCGGCTCTGAAGGCGTAGTTAACGAAATAGACCTTATGTACACGAAGATAATCACGCTGGACAACAGGGTGGTCTATGTCCCTAACAGCCAGATATCTTCCTCTACGATCCAGAATTACAGCGGCGAAGACCTGCGCCGTGTAGACCTCACGTTCAACGTCGCATACAGCTGCCCCGCTGATGATGTGAAAGCCGCGATAACGGAAGCCGTCACGAAGGTGCCGAATGTCCTTGCGGATCCTGCGCCCTTCGTGCGTGTCTCCGGATATAAAGAGTCAACGGTGGAATACACTCTGCGCGTCTGGTGCAAAAACTGCAATTACTGGGATGTGTACTTCGATTCTATCGAGACCGTCCCGCAGTATTTCAATAAGTACGGCGTCAAGGTGACGTACCCGCACCTCAATGTGCATGTCATGGAAAAACAGCAGGAAAAATAACAGCAGACAGAAAAGCTGTGAGTCCTGATAGATGATACGCTGTGCCGGCTCCTCAGGACGCCGGCACATTCTGACTTAAGGAGGATGTTGATCGTGGCTGACAAAGTTTTGGGTTTTATAGGAACCGGCGTTATGGGATCTTCAATGATCGGGCATCTGCTCGACGCCGGAAACGAGATCCACATATACAACCGCAGCCCTGAAAAAGCGGCGGGACTCATCGCAAAAGGCGCGATATGGGAGGAGAGCCCCGCAGATATAACGTCAAAATGCGCGGTGATTTTTACGATGGTAGGCTTTCCATATGACGTCGAAGAAGTATACCTCGGAAGAAAGGGACTGCTTCCGGAAGCAAAGGAAGGCCAGCTGTTTGTCGACATGACTACTTCCAGTCCGAAGCTTGCCAAAAGGCTGCATACGATAGCGAAAAGGCGCGGCGCAGGGATGCTGGACGCGCCTGTGACGGGCGGCGACAAAGGCGCGCGCGAAGCGACTCTGACTATTTTCGCGGGCGGCGACAGACCCGATTTTGAAGCGGCCCTGCCATATTTCAAAATAATGGGACGTGTCATCAAGTATATGGGCGGCGCCGGAAGCGGGCAGAACGCGAAGCTGGCAAACCAGATCGTGATAGCTGGAACGATGACCGGCATGTGCGAAGCTCTTGCGTTTGCGAAAGCCTGCGGCCTTGACCTTAACGAGTTTATCGAAGCCGCGGGCGGAGGGTCCGCCTCGACCTGGAGCCTTAACAATTACGGTCCGAGGATACTTAAAGGCGATTTTGCGCCCGGCTTTTTCATCAAGCACTTTATAAAGGATATGAAGCTTGCCGAAGAGGCCGCGGACGAACTTGAACTTGACCTGCCGGCGCTCACAGTCACGCGCGAGCTTTATGAAGAAGTGGCCGAGGGAGGCTATTCGGAAAACGGAACGCAGGCGCTGTACTGCCTGTATGACCCGGAAGAGGATTAGCGGGCGGATTCGCACAAATTCATCATAATTCTGTTGTATAATGACTGCAAAGCTTATATAAGGAGGCGCTGCGGATGAAGACAAGAAAAATATACGCTCTGTTTTTCCTGCTGTTACTGCTGTCAGCGGCAGCCGCTTTTGCGCTGCCTCCCGATAATATGGTCCTTTCGTGGGACAGCTCGACCGGCACGCTTTCTGTGACCGCGGATCATCCAGTGAACGACGGCACGAAGCATTATATTATGGCTATGTATATCTCAAGCGACGGAAATCAGATGCTGACAAAGGAATATCATTCACAGCCGTCTAAAGAAGTCTTTTCCGACAGCGTAAGGCTCGAGGGCGCGGCTCCCGGCACCGTTGTAACAGTCGAGCTTGTATGCAACATAATGGGCAACGCCAAGAAAGAGATAACGCTGAAATAACGGCATCGCGCAAAGCGCTCATAAAACGGGAGCCGGCCCTCATCGGGCCCGGCTCCCGTTCTGCGCTTCAAGCAGACCTCCGGATGCGCCGGAAGTTATTTACCGTGCTCTGCTTTCTCCAGTTCATCGTAATCCTTTGATGTGACGGCGGCAGCTTCTGCAGAATGTTCTATCAGCAGATCTATTATTCTGCCCGCGTCGTGTTTCATGGCTTTTTTATGTATTTTTCTAAGCAGCGACGCAGGCGCGCGTTCCGCTATCTCGCAGGACGCTTCGCCTGTCTTTGAATGCCACCTGTTGTATATCTCAACAAGCCACGCGGCTTCCTCCGATATCCCGCGCGACTGCACGATACTGCCTCCCTGCGTGCTTTCTATCTCTGTGCCGTTATTTGCGCATTCGATCATGAAGTCGCGGAATATCTCGTCTTTTTCAAGGGCGAACATCGTTTCGGGCTTATCCAGCGCGAACGCGAATCCGCTTTCCATGAAGGCCTGAGCGAAGCTCCATATATCAAGGCGCCTGCGGCACGCATAGGTGAACACAGCGGTCAGATACTCCCGCCGTATCTGCTCGATCGTTTTCTTCGCCGTCTCGGCGGCGCGCTTTTTTGCCTCGTTATCATACTCAGCGTAAATTCTTGCAGTAGATCTCAGCATTTACTCCGCACGCTCCTCTCCGGTCTTAAGCGCAGCGGCGGCGCGCACCGCATCTTTAGTTATCTCGGCGGCGTGCTCGTCGGGCCTCATGTCTATCTGCGCGGCGGATACCGCATAATGCAGAAGCTCAAGAGACCTTGCGGGCTCTGCGCGTTCGGGAGCGCAGACAGCAGACAGGCGCACGGTCTCGGCTATGGCTTCCTCTGTAAAGACAGTTTGCGGATAGCGAGCCCTTGCTACGTGCTTAAGAATCTCAATGAGACGCTTTGGCCCCGGTTCTTTCAGCTCTATGGACTGGAATCTTCTTTCCATGGCGCGGTCGCGCGCTATATATCTGCGGAATTCCTCGGAAGTCGTTGATATCAGCATGCTGATGCCGCCGCTCGTTATGTACGGCTTGAGCGTGTTCATAAGATTTGAGGGGCCGTCGTTTTCGCTGAGGCGGTGCGCCTCGTCCACGTAGATTATTATTTTGTGGTATTCGGCCTCGTCCAGTATATGCTTGAAGCGCAGGTCGCGTTTTTTGCGGTCCTGGTTTATAAGGTCTATATTGAGTTCAACTACCCGCCGTCCCGCAAGGCGCCTGTAGCGTCCCGCTTCTATCGTGGCCGCAAGCTTCCTCACGGTAGCCGTCTTGCCGCATCCGGCGGCCCCTGTCAGCGCCACGTTGTTCTGTTCCTCGGATGAAAGCGCCACGGCTATCCTGTCCAGCGCTGAAAAGTCTTCCAGTATCTGATCGACTCCGCCGCTTCTGCCGTTCAGCTCGCGCCCGTACTTGGCGCAGAGCGGCGGGAGTTTGCCGCTTCCTGTGTTCACAGAGTTTCACCTTCTTCCAGCAGAGATTCCAGCGTCAGTTTCCCGCTCCTTTTTGCCCCGGCGGTTATCCACAGCGTTGTTCCGCCGCTGCTTCTGCGCAGTCTGACGCGCTTGCGCACGCGGGGCCGTTCGGCCGGTTCCTGAAGAGATGCGTACGAGACATGCCCCTCGCGCTCTATCGCGCGTATTTCGCTGTCAAGGTCCTCGGGGGCGTATGTAACGTCAGCTTCGGAGACGTATGTCTCGAACGCTTTGCATATCCGCTCTTCCTCGCTTGCGTGCCATATCCTCTGCACGCTTGACGAATAGAGCGTGTCGATAAGCCTTTCTTCGTCTGTCCTGCTTTCGAGGGAGAGACGGAAAAAGTTGTCGTAGCCGAATGTGAACGAAAGACGCTCCCAGTTCTGACGGAATTTATCGAGGTAGTTGAAAACGCCCCAGCGGTCTATCTCGGGAATAAGCACGACCGCCGAACTTTTGGCGTTGCGCGCCGCGGCTCCGGCTGCCGCTGTCAGCAGAGGAGCAAGACCGCGGTCCGCGGCGGCGTTTCCGCTGCCGGATATAAAAAGCGGCCTGCCCGCAGGCTCTCTGAGGTAGCTTTCCAGCTTCAGTGTCCTGTTCCCGGAAAAGAGCGCTGCATTGTCTGTGATCATTGCGATCAGCGCGCGGAAATCGGAAGTGCTTGCGTCCGCCTGCATCTTTATGCAGCGCTGTGTGTTTGTGTTGTCGCCGTTTGTCATAAGAAGGTCCGCAAAAGGAACCGGCGCGTCCCTGTCGCCGTTTTTCTGGAAACGCAGTTCTCTTGTCAGGATATATTTTGCAAGAGCAAGATCTCTTGTCAGCGGGCGTCCGCTGTTCTCCTCTTCGGCAATGCGGTACTTTACAGGCAGGATATCGCTCTCGCCTCCTATTATCTTCGTCATCAGCGTTTCCACGTATCTGTGCTGGCGGCAGAAGATGCTGAAAAGATTTATGCGGTCAAGAGTTCTTGAGACCCCGGCGCCGCCCTCTTCGGAGGATGCGGCGGCCAGGTTGTGCACGACGTTTTTTGCCGTTTCGAGCATATAGGTCAGCATCCTGTCTGTGACCAGCTTACCCAGATCGTCAAAGAACTTGTCGTTCGCGTCGCGCGAGCGGATCTCCTGGTATATTGCCTGCCTTATCGCGTAGGCGATATTTTCGCTCGAAACTCCTATGTCCTCGTTTGAAACGAACGGCTCTGCCACATCCGGTATAAACGAGCCTTCGCTTGAGAGATCTATCAGCAGCGCGTCGCCGGCAAAGCGTTCATACAGCTCTCCTCCGTGGTCGAATACTATAAGCGCCGTTTCGGGACAGCTTGCGGGCCATTCGTCTATGACGGCGGCGATCGTCGCTTTTTTTCTTTCGCTGCTCCCGAGCAGCAGAGTATCACGCCCGCAGAGCATCTCGGCTTTAAACTGTTCTATATCCACCACTGCGCATCACCGCGTTTCCTTACGGCCCACAAGAGGCTCTTTGTTCAGAATCAAAGAATAGCACAGCGGGGCGTTTTTGGGAACGCCGGACAAACGCGGTATTTTATACGGCAGCGGACTGTGCCCGTTTGACTTTGCGCAGCGGATTTGCAAGAATATCGTCATGAGAAGCATTCTTTGTTTCGGAGATTCCAATACCTACGGTTATATCCCGGGAGGGCTTGGCCGCTATCCCTTTGAGAAGCGCTGGCCCGGCGTGCTTGAAATGCTGCTTGCGCCCGAGTGGCGTGTTATAGAGGAAGGGCTCTGCGGACGCACGACTGTTTTTCGCGAAGCGGACCGCCCGTGGCGCGCGGCGATAGACTATATAGCGCCATGCGCTGCAACGCACCGTCCGTTCGATATTGCCGCGGTCATGCTTGGCACGAACGACTGCAAATGCGAATTCGGGGCTTCCGCCGATATGATCGCGCAGGGGCTTATGAAAGTACTGCGCGTGCTTATGTCCGAAGTTTACAGCACGACGCGCGTGCTGGTCATAGCGCCGCCTCCGCTCTGCCGCGGACTTGATTCGGGCGGAGACTTCGGCTTCGATGCAAACTCCCGCGCAGTAAGCCTTGAGCTTGCAGAAAAGTTTGCGAAAGCTGCGCGTGAGACAGGGTGTCTTTTTTTCGACGCGGGCTCCGTTGCATCGGCAAGCCCGACAGACTCGGTGCATATGGATAAAGAATCACATATCGCGCTTGCCCGTGCCGTTGCGGAGATCGTAAGGCGTGAATTCGGCTGACGCCGAAGAGTAAAAACTCAGACCTTACCCTGTTCGTGCGTCTTTTTGTACCGGAATGCCAGCCCCTGAGCGTTTACCGCGGCGTCAGACGAAAGCGCGGCTTCGGCCGCGTCCGGCGTAAGGGCTGAGCCGTGCTGAACCGCGATATTTTCGTACAGCCGCGAAAGCCCGCGGCGAATCTGCTCTTCATCACCGTCCGCCGCCGCCGTGATGCCGGCATATTCTTTTATCATGTTTTTCAGCAGAGCGGCGTTTGAGTCTGTGTCGTTGATCTCTCCGAAGTGCGTCAGAAAAATGCGGGCGGGCGAAAGCGACATTATCCTGTCGATTGTTGAAGCCATCGCTTCAGGAGAGAACTGCACCGGAGAGGACGACGGAAATGCCCAGCGGCGGCCGCTTTCGTCCTTCATCCACGGATATGAGATGCCGAAAGCGTCTCCCGCAAATAAGGACCGGGTGCTTTCCTCGAAGAATACCATCTGGTGCTCCGCGTGCCCCGGCGCGTTTATGCAGCGCAGCGTCATATTCCCGAAAGTCAGTCTTTCGCCGTCGCCGGGCGTGATCATGCGCTCCTGAGGCACAGGGACAAGTTCACCGTAGAGGCGTTCGGTCTCCGTTCTGCCGTATACGGCTCTTACGCTCTCCATAAGCCTGGACGGATCTGCCATATGGCGCGCTCCGCGCGGATGGAGCACTAACTTTGCGTTCGGAAACTCCTGCATATAGAGGCCCGCGCCGCCTGCGTGGTCAAGGTGTACATGAGTCACGCAGACAAAGTCTGCGTCCTCCCGATCGACTCCAAGCCGCTCCATCGCGGCGAGAGTACAGCGGACGGACGCGTTGTTTGCCGTCTCTATCAGAGCGGCCCGGCCCTGCGATACAAGAAGGAATACAGCTGCGATCTCATCTCCGCGGTAATGCGCGTCTATGCAGTATATGCCGTTTCCGCAGTCCGTCATATCAACGCCTCCATTTCGTCAAGGGTCTCTTCGAATTCTTTGACGACCGCCTCCACCGGCGCCGGCGTGCGCATATCGACCCCCGCTTCCCTGAGCAGCTCTATAGGATAATCCGAACCGCCCCTTGTCAGGAACGCCATGTATTTTTTTGCTGCGGGTTCCCCTTTTTCCAGTATTCCGCGCGCAAGAGCAGTGGCCGCCGAGTAGCCTGTCGAATACTGGTATACATAAAAAGGCGTGTAGAAGTGAGGGATACGCGCCCATTCCATTTTCAGAGGCTCGTTGATGATAATATTTTCCCCGTAATACTTTCTGTTCAGATCGTACCAGAGCTCTTTGAGCCCGTCGGGCGTCGTGTCTTCCCCGTTTGCGAAGCGGCGGTGGACTTCACGCTCGAACGCGGCGAACATCGTCTGACGGTAAACGGTCGTTCTGATATTCTCAAGCCTTCGGTTAAGAAGGTAAAGCCTGCGGCGCCTGCCCTTTGTCTCGGAAAGCAGCCCGGACAGGAAGAGCACTTCGTTTGTCGTGGATGCGACCTCCGCGGTGAATATGCAGTAGTCCGCCGTTGCGTAGGGCTGGTTCTTGCGGGAATAGTAGCTGTGCATCGAGTGTCCCATTTCATGAACGAGAGTCATCACGTCGTTCAGGCTGTTTGTGTAGTTCATGAATATATAGGGGTGGGTGCTGTAGCTTCCCCAGGAATAAGCTCCGCTGCGCTTGCCTCTGTTGGGGAATATATCGGCCCAGCCCTCTTCAAGTCCTTTTTTTGTCTGCTCCACATATTCTCCGCCAAGCGGCGCGAGGAAGCGGAACATCATTTTTTTTGCGTCGCTCCATGCGATATCTCCGAAGGGGTCTGCGACGAGCGGCGCGTAGATATCAAACATCTGGAGCCTGCCTACGCGCAGCATGCGGCGGCGGATATCCATGTAACGGTACATCGGCGTGAGGTTGTTTTCTATCGTATCTATCAGATTGTCGTATACTGAGACAGGTATGTTGTCCGCATCGAGGGCGGCTTCGAGCGGAGAAGCATATTTTCTGCATGAAGAGTAGAACGAGGCGCTCTTCAGCATTCCGTCGAACGTTGCGCCGAGTGTGTTCTTCATCGCGTTGTATGGCGTGTACAGAGATTCGAAAGCGGCCTTCCGGACAGACCTTCTGCGTGAACGCAGATACGACACGGTCCTTTCCTCCGACATTTCGATATTTACACCCTTTTCATCCTTTATCGCAGGAAATTTCATGTCTGCGTTTGTAAGCATTGAAAAAATATTGTCCGCGCAGCCCGCGGCGTCGCTTGAACGCGCAAGGATGAATTCTTCCGCTTCCGAGAGTACATGGCTTTGTCTGCGCAGCAGTTCGCGGAGGCAGAAAGAGTATTCCGCAAGCTCCGGCGCTTTTGAGAATTCCGCAAGACGCTCTTTGGGCATTGACAGAATCTCCGGAGTGATGAAGCTTGCCGCGGCTGAAAACTCCATGGAAAGCGCAGATATCCTGTTTGCGGGTCCCTGACGTTTGGAATCCGAAGTATCCTCGTGGCTTTTCATGTTGGCGTATACGAACAGCTTTTCAAGTGTCACCGCCAGTTCGTCGCGCAGCGCGAATAGTTCTTTCATGCGCGCCGGCGACTGTGACAGAGTTCCCTTAAACGCCGCCATTTCAGGCAGGCGGGCTTTCAGTGCGGAGAATGTCTTTTCCCACTCTTCCTGATCGGCGAATATATCATACAGACGCCATTTGTATTCGTCAGGGATGCTGCCGCGCTCCGGCAGGAGCGCGCTCCTTCCCAGTTCCAGCTCTTTGCTGCTTTCTGTCTTCGCTTCTTTGTTCACGCTCTTTCCTCCATGCGGCCTGTGTCGGTTTTATTGCCATATTCTACATCAATTGTCACTTGCATATACGGATTTTAAAGTGCAAAATATGATATTGATAAAGAGCTGCACTTGCGGCACTGGAGGACGCTGGATGACTTGCGATTTCGACGCTGAATTTGACAGAAGAAACACAAATTGCGACAAATGGGACGGCCTGAAGGCAAAATTCGGGCGTGACGACATCCTTGCCATGTGGGTGGCAGATATGGATTTTCCGGCGCCTCAGCCGATACTGGACGCCTTATGCGCTAAGGTGCGCGAAGGCGCGCTCGGCTATCCGAAGATTCCGGACTCGCTGCGCGACGCGGTGCGCGGATGGGAGTCATCCCATTACGGCTGGGAATTCCCGCGCGAGGCGGTATGCTGGGCGCAGGGAGTCGTGGCAGGGCTTTCTTTTGCGACTGAAGCCTATACAAAACCAGGCGACGGAATGATCATCCAGACGCCCGTTTATCCGCCCTTCTACAGGACCGTGCGCGAGGCGGGGCGGAATATAGTAAAAAACCCGCTGAAATATGAAAACGGACGCTATACGATGGACTTTGAAGGGCTGGAAAAGCTGGTCACCCCGACATGCCGCACGCTGATACTCTGCAGCCCGCACAACCCCGTGGCGCGCGTCTGGACAAGGGAAGAACTTGAAAGACTGGCCGACATCGCAGAGCGCAAAAATATGATAATAATCTCCGACGAGATACATCAGGATCTCGTATACAGCGACGCGAAGCACACCTGTCTTGCCACTCTGCCTGGAATGGAAAAACGCACCGTCACATTTATCGCCCCGAGCAAGACGTTCAATATCGCCGGACTGAAGACCTCTGTCGCGATAATCCCGGACGAATACCTGCGCGGCTGTTATGTGTCGGTGCTTGAGAGATTCCACCTGAATTCCATAAATGTCCTGGGGATAGCGGCAATGGAGGCTGCGTACACAAAATGCGAAGAATGGTACAGAGCCCTTATTGCCTATTTGGAAGGAAACCGTGACTTCACCGAAAAATTTGTCAGGGAAAGAATGCCGAAGGCCCGTATGGATCACCCGGACGGAACATATATCTTCTGGATCGACTTCCGCGGCTACGGTTTTGACGACAAGACCCTGACCGATTTTCTTGTAAATGAAGCGAAAGTTGCGCTGGATCCGGGCTCGTGGTTCGGAGAGGAAGGCGAAGGCTTCGCAAGGATAAATATCGGCACGCGCCGCGCGCTGCTGGCCGAAGGCCTGGAGCGTATCGCAGCCGCCCTGGAAAAAAGGGAAAAGACAATTAAAAGATAAAGGGGAGATAAACGTGGCAAAAAAAGAAGCTCCGATGCGCTACTGCCGCTTCATGGCGGACGGACGGACCTACAGCGGAGTGCTGCGCGGCGGTTCTGTCGATATAGTCGAAGGTGATCCTTTTGCCGGCATAACGTCTATGATACGTCTCAGCTTCCCGGCAGAGCGTGTAAAATTCCTTCCTCCGTTCGCGCCCAAGAGGCTCTGGTGCATAGGGCGCAACTATGTGGGGCATGTAAAAGAACTGGAGCACGACGTCCCCGAAGAACCCATGGTCTTTCTCAAGAGCACTTCGGCAGTGACGGGAGCCCATGATTTCATAAGGATTCCGTCGTGGGCCGGGACCATTCATTATGAAGGTGAACTGGCCGTAGTCATAGGAAAAGGCGGCAGGAACATACCCGAGGATGAAGCTTACGAACATGTGCTCGGTTACACGATAATGAATGACGTGACGGCACGCGCGCTGCAGAACAAGGACGGACAGTGGACCCGTTCGAAGAGCTTCGATACGTTCGCGCCGCTGGGGCCTGCTATACTTATTGCAAAGGAACTGCCTCAGGATACGCGTGTTGTGACTCGCCTGAACGGGCGCGTCGTGCAGGACAGTCCGATATCTCTCATGATCTTCCCGGTACCGCGTCTGATATCGCACATAAGCCGTTTTGCCACGCTCGAAGAGGGCGACGTTATTTCGACCGGAACTCCGCAGGGCGTAGGCGAGCTGCATATAGGCGACGTTGTGGAAGTTGAGATAGAGCCTATAGGGATGCTGCGGAATATCTGCGCGGAATAATTTCTGAGAGGATTAAACGGCGGCGGACCGACA
>JAFYJW010000008.1 GCA_017537925.1 Synergistes sp.
ATTTACCGAAACATAAAAAGCGCCCGGAAAAAGGCGGGCGCTTACAGTCGTATCTGCAGATCTGGCAGGCAAAGCGGAAACTGCCGCCTCGTGCAATGCACGGATAAATCTTTGATCTATTCCAGCGGCTTCATCGTCGGGAAGAGGATGACGTCTCTGATGCTCTTTGAATCTGTAAGCAGCATCACTGTGCGGTCTACGCCTATTCCCATGCCGCCGGTCGGAGGCAGGCCGTATTCAAGGGCGTTGATGAAGTCTTCGTCGAAGGGATGGCTCTCCTCGTCGCCCTCTTCTTTTCTGCGGGCCTGCTCCATGAAGCGTTCGCGCTGATCGAGCGGGTCGTTGAGCTCGCTGAAGGCGTTCGCGAATTCCCAGCCGTTGATGTAGAGTTCGAAGCGATCCGTGATGTCCGGGTTTTCCTTGTTGCGCTTTGAAAGCGGGGATATGACTGTCGGATGTCCCAGAACGAATGTCGGCTGTATCAGCTTTTCCTCCACGTACTCTTCAAAGAATACCGGCAGAAGCTCAAAGCGCGACATCTTAGGCGTGATCTCGAGCCCGCGCAGCGCGCCCTGGCGGCGGGCTTCCTCGTCGGTTATATTCATGAAGTCGATGCCGGTCTCCTCAAGCACCAGTTCGGCCATAGTCGCGCGGCGGAAGGGCGGCGTGAGGTCGATATCCGTTCCCTGATAGTTTATCTTGCGGCCGCCGACTTCGTCTGCGCAGGCGACCAGTATCTCTTCGGCAAGGTTCATCATGTCCACGTAATTGCAGTATGGCCAGTAGACCTCCATCGACGTGAATTCAGGGTTGTGCTTCTGGTCCATCCCTTCGTTGCGGAACTGCTGCCCGATCTCGTATACGCGGCCGAGCATGCCGACGACAAGGCGCTTCAGGTGCAGCTCTGTGGCTATGCGCATGTACATGTCTATGTCGAGGGTGTTGTGGTGCGTGATAAAGGGACGCGCGTTCGCGCCGCCGGCTATCGTTGAAAGTATCGGCGTCGTCACCTCAAGCGTGCCGTGCTCGTCGAGCACGCGGCGGAAGGCCTGTATTATCTTTGTGCGCTTGCGGAATACCTCGCGCACTTCCGGATTGGCTATCAGGTCGGCGTAGCGGCGGCGGTAGCGGACTTCCATATCCTTGAGGCCGTGATATTTTTCCGGCATCGGGCGCAGCGCCTTGGAAAGAAGGACATAGCTGCGGACAGAGAGCGTGAGCTCCCCGCGCTGTGTGCGGAACGGAACTCCTGTCATGCCGATGAAGTCTCCGGCGTCTACCCATTTCTTGAAGAAGTTATAATCCTTCTCGCCGAGCACGTCGAACTGGAAGCATATCTGCAGACGGTCGCGCTCGTCCTCGAATGTGGCAAAGGCCGTCTTGCCGTGGCGGCGAAGGACTATTATGCGTCCGGCTGTCTGAATGACGTCTTCGGACCATTCTTCAGGCTTAAGATGTCCGTAGTGCTCTTTGACATAGCCGAGCGTATGCTTGACTTCGTAGTGATCCTGCTTGTATGGGTCGTAACCCTCTTCGCTGCGGAGCCGCAGGAGCTTGTCCTTGCGCTGACGGAATATCTCTTCCTCAGGCATAGTGTTCTGTTCCTTTGAAACCTTTCTCTCTTCCTCTGCCATGTCGAATCACATCCTGTATGTTTTTAATCGTTGTCCGGCGAAAGCGCTTTGCCTTCGCCGCTTTTATATTCTGTATCTGCGCTGCCTTCCGGAAAGGCAACGAGCATTTCCTCCATCGTGCGCCAGCTCCCCGCAGAAGCACAGCGGCTTCTGAGCGCCGGCGCTCCGGCAAAGCCCCTGAATATCGCGCCGGACATCCTTTTTGCCATAACAAGCGCCGGCTTTTCTCCCTCCGCCGCGCATATCCCGCGGCAGAGCTTAAGCAGCATTTCCTTCTGCGTTTCCTGCGACGGGTGAGTAAACTCCCCGGGCACGTCGGTCCCGATAAGAGCAAGTGTGCGCGGTATCAGCGTCGCGTCGCGCAGCACTCCGCGCGCCGCAAGCACCGAAACGCAGCCTCCGTCCAGATATGAGACCAGGTCTTCCGGTTCGCTGCAGTCGCCGCTGCCTCCGATCATTCCCGGAAAACGCCGCGCCGCAGCGCTGACCGCTTCCTTTGACGCCCGTCCCTCATATCTCTGAGCCGGAGTGCGCCCGTGCAGGAATATCAGATCGGCGCCTGCGTCTATCAGCGCTGCGCAGAAATCCTCCGTAGAACCGCCCGCGTCAGGGGGAACGAGGCGCATCTTCGCCCATACCGGAAGGGCAAAGCTTTTGAGGGCTTTTATTATAGCGGCCGCAGTTTCCGCGTTTTCAAGAAGCTTTGCGCCTGAGCCTTTTTTTGTCACCTTCGGCATCGGGCAGGCCATGTTGACCTCAAGCGCGGCAAAATCTCTTATCTGCAGCGCTATTTCAGCGCCTGTGCTGATATCGTCCGCATTTGAGCCGAAGAGCTGCAGCACACACGGCTCGTCGCCGTCTCCGCCGCTCAGCAGTTCTTTCGTCTTCCGCCCCTTGTATTTGAGCCCGAGCGCGCTCACCATCTCGGTATGCGTGAGCCCGGCGCCCAAAGAACGGTGGAAGCGGCGGAATGAAGCATAGCTTATCCCGGCAAGTGGCGCAAGCCATACCGGATTGTCTGTTTCGACCTTACCCACCGTGCGCGGGAAGCCCGGCGCAGGCGGCACAGCGGGTATCTTACCGTTCTTTTCCGCCACTGTTTCTCTCGTAACAGATGCGGAGACCGTCAAGCGTAAGCCACTGGTCAACGCAGTCTATGGAAGAACAAAGCTTCGCTATAAGGGGCGCGTGCCCTCCTGTCGCTACAACGCGGCACTTTGTCCCCAGCTCGCGGTTTATGCCCTCTATCATTTTTTCGGTCATGCCCGCAGTGCCGTAGACTATGCCCGACTGTATCGCTTCTATCGTGTTGCCGCCTATTATTTTTTCAGGCGCGGCAAGCTCCGTCTGAGGCAGCTTTGCGGTGCGCGAGAAGAGCGACTCCATTCCGAGCTCCATGCCGGGGGCTATAACGCCGCCCAGATACGCTCCGTCCTCCGATATCACGTCGAAGGTTATCGCGGTTCCCAGATCAACGATGATAAGCGGCGTGCCGTATTTTTTTATGCCCGCAGCCGCGTTCAGCAGACGGTCGGCTCCGATTCCTGTAGGGTTTTTCATCCGTATCTTAAGCCCCATATCCATCTTCGCCGAGACCCTGAGGCATTCCACGCCTATATACTCCCTTATGCCGTCGCGGAACATCTTGTCGAGCGAAGGGACGACGCTGCCGAAGACAGCGCCTTCAACATCGCCTTTATCGATGCCTGCGGATGACAGAAGCCCCAGCATCATGAAGCCGACCTCGTCCGAGGTCTGTTTTCTGGAGGTGAGGCGCCATTCTTTCATGAGCTTTGCGCCGTCATATATCCCCATAACAGTATTGGTGTTTCCTATATCGAAGACGAGGAGCATCTTACCATCCTTCCGCCCGAAATCGGCATTAATCAGATAATTTTACTACATTGCAGCCGAATATGACATAAAAAACATAAAAATGAGCGCGGCGGCGGCCGACCTTTTTAAACCTGCGCCGCATCTTAACGCGCAGGCGGCAGAAAAGATGAAAACCGAAAGCATGAAAAGCGCGCTGTCAAAAATCAGCGCCCCGGAAAAGAGCTCGGCGCCGCGTTCAATTGCCTCCTGAAATACCGTAAGGATAGTCTCAGAAGCAGACGCCGCGGCGTCCGAGCCGGGAAGCGCAAAGAGCGGAGGCAGCGAAAGCAGCAGCACGAGCGGGAAAATGACTGCAAAAGCCGGGACCGCAGCGATATTCAGGACAAGCCCGGCGAGCGGCACTTCACCGAAGACGGACGCTGCAACAGGCGCCGTTACGAACCACAGAAGCACCGGTATGCAGATAAAGCTCAGCCACGAGCGCCCGAAGAGCGGAGCCGAGGCCGATACGAAAAGCGCGCCGGCGGCGGACAGCCGCCATCCGGTATCGTAAAAGCTCATCGGATCGTAAAGCAGCATCAAAAGCAGAGCCGCGCTCACGTTATTGAACGCAGAGCGGGGCCTCCCCACAGCCTCTGACAGAAGTATCATCTGCAGCATCAGCGCCGCCCTTATTCCTCCCGGAGGAAGCCCTGCGATAAAGACATAAAACCATACCGCGGCGGATACCGCTGCAAAGCGCAGCAGACCGCGCCTCGGCAGGAAGAAGAGTATAAGCGCTGCCGCCGTCCATACGTGCAGCCCTGACACAGCAAACAGATGGGCTGTTCCTGCGCGTTTATGCGGTTCATATACGAGAGGATCCCTTATGCCTGCCGTAAAGGCCGTGATATAAGCGGCGGAAAGCGGCATCAGGCGCTCGTCGGCATATTCCGCTATCAGCATGCGCCAGCGCGGAATGCCTTTAGGCGGCGATATTTCCCTTATTTCAAAAAGGACCGCTTCTCCTTCTGCGCCTTTTGCCCTCCAGTAACGCGCTGTTTTCTGAGAACCTTTTCCGCGGCGGCCCAGCGCGAATACGGCGCCGCGCATATAGACGGTGCTGCCCTCCCGCGGAACTTTTTCTCCCTTCACACGGCATAGGTATCTCCTGCCGCCCGAAGATATCAGAAGGGCGCTGTCATACCTGCGGCGCAGCACGGAAAGCACCCGTCCGCGCCCTTCTATGCTGTCGGGCAGCTCCGGCACGGCGCAGACGCGGTGCAGCGATACCGCGCACAGCACGGCCGACGCAAGCATTACCGCGGCAAATACAGGGGAAAAGCCTTTTTTTATCTCCCGCGTGCAGAAAAAAAGAACTGCCGCGGAGGAAAAGAGCGCGGAAAGCGCTGCCGCAGCAGGCGGCATCGCGCCGCAGAGGAAGAGCGAAAGAGCAAGCGGCAGCAGAATAAAAAACGCCGGCGCCTCAGAAAGCGGCTGACGCACCGGTGCGGCTGAAAACATTATTTCCGGAGCATTCCCGGCACTTTTGCTTTCAGTATCCAACTGTGATCTGATCCTTTATCTCTTCATACCTTTTCGGACCTATGCCGCTCACGTTCATTATGTCTTCGGTCCTGCCGAAAGGTCCGTTTTCTTTTCTGTAGTCCAGTATCAGTTGGGCTGTTTTCGCTCCTACCCCGCGAATCGATCTAAGCTCGGACTTTCCCGCGGTATTGATGTTTACCTTCGCAGTCCGTCCGGCAGACGACGCTGCGTTCCCGGCGTCGCTGCGGTTCTGAACGGGAGCACTTTCCGGCTTCTGCTCTCCTTTGCGCGGGAACCTGACGTGCTCCCCGTCCGAAAGTTTTGCGGCGAGGTTCACGGCATCCTGATCCGCGCCGTCCGCAAAGCCGCCTGCCGCGTTGAGCGCCTCATAGACTCTTGCGCCTCGCGCAACTTCGTATACGCCCGGCTTTTTCACCGCCCCGGTCACATAGACCATCCAGCGGCTCTCGGATTCCTCGGGCTCGCTCTGTGAGACGCTCCTGACACGGCGCGGAGCCGCGTCTTCCGCGCTTCCTGCGCTTTTCGTGCTCTTCTGCGGCACTACCTCAAGAGGCTCTTCCATACTGGGCACAGAAGAAACGCCTGCCGTATCAGGGCCGAAGCGCCCCTTAAAAGCAGAGAGCATGACAAAAGCCAGAGCAAAACAGAGAACGCCTGCTGCGACAAAGAGCTTTGATGCGGAATTACGGTTCATTACCCTGTCCTTTCACCTTCAAGCGACCAGTGGCTCGCGCGCGTCACGCGCACATTTATCAGCCTGCCGAAATCATTTTCGTTCCCTTCGATTATTACGACCTTGTCCGTCATCGTGCGCCCCTGGATCTTTCCGGCGCCTCTCGGCGCAAAGCCGTCCGCCAGTATCTCAAGTTCCATGCCTGTATACCGTTCATTCGCCGCGCGCGCAATATCCGACTGCAGCGCGTTTATTTCGTTTAACCTTTCCGCCTTCACTCTGTTGTCTATCTGGCCTTCCATCACGGCGGCGCGCGTTCCTTCACGCGGAGAATAGGCCGCAGTGTGAACTATGTCGAACTTTACTTCTTTTAGCAGATCGTACGATTCGCGGAATTCCGCGTCCGTTTCGCCGGGGAAACCAACGATAAGGTCTGTCGTGATGCTGACGTCAGGCAGCGCGGTACGAATCTTTTCAACGAGCGACAGGTACTGCCCGGATGTATATCCGCGGTTCATCTCTCTTAAGATGCGGTCGCTCCCCGACTGTACCGGAAGGTTTATCGCACGGCAGATATCCGGCTTTTCCGCCATGACCTCGAGTATATCCCCGTCAAAATCCTTTGGGTGTGACGTCGCAAAGCGCAGACGAATAAGCCCGGGCTGTTCAGAGACCGCGCGCAGCAGCGCCGAAAAGCGTATGCCGCCGTCCATATCCTTGCCGTATGCGTCGACATTCTGCCCCAGCAGCGTTATTTCCTTTACGCCGCCGTCAATAAGCGTGCGCGTTTCGGAAAGGATGGCTTCCGGCGAGCGCGACTGGAGACGCCCGCGCACGTACGGCACAATGCAGTAGGAGCAGAAGCGGTCGCAGCCGTAGGTTATAGTGACATACGCCTTGAACGGATTTGTCCGTGCTGTCGGCACTACCTCAAGATCTGTCAGGGCCCTCGGATCGTCGTCCATGAAAAAGCGCTGAGGCGTTTTTTCAGATATATCTGTTACCGCCTGCGGCACGAGCCCGAGATGGCGCGGTCCAGCAACGACGCGCACACAGGGGAATTTCTTAGCTATCTCGCGCCCCGTCCTCTGCGCCATGCAGCCTACAAGCACGACTGCCGGAGCTTTTTTTCTCCTGTAAACGGCGTCATAGCGCCCTATCTCGCTTATTGCTTTCTGTTCGGCCTTTGCCCGTATGCTGCATGTCACCAGAAGCACCGCGTCGGCTTCTTCTTCCGCGCTCTCCTTCCAGCCGTTGTGCAGCATGGCAGTACGAAGCCTGTCTCCGTCGTAGGAGTTCATCTGGCATCCGAATACCCTTATTGAAAATCTATGCAAAAAACATATCTCCTTCGGTTTTGTTATGCAGATATTATAACGTGATTGTCCCTTATCGCCAAACTTCGCCTCAGGCGTTATACTAACGAAAAATAAAAAGCGCCGGAGGAATTTTCATGAAGATAAAGACAATGATCCTGACAGCGGCAGCAGCGCTGCTCTTTGCGGACGCGGCATGCGCCGCGTCGCTGCCCGATATAGACCGCTGGCAGAACGGTACCCCGCGCGTTACGAAACTTGAAGCGCTGTCCGGAAACAAAGGCACATGGTCAGAGCGCGATTACCGCACCGCATCAGGCACGCCGCTGCATGCGGTCCTGATTCAGGGCTCCGGCGCAAAAGGATGGCAGCCGCGCGCTGCTGACGCGGAACAGGGCGAGATATCCGGCGGGGAAACAGCCGAAAACCTGACGATAGCCGGATGCCCTGCGCTGCTCGAATATCGTCCGGTCATTGGACAAAGCCTTACTGTACTGGTTGACGCTGAAAACGTCCTGACGCTCGAATCCGCCAACGCAGAAAAAGACGAGATCACTAAAGCCGCGGAAACGATAGTAAAAAACATGAAATAGAACAACAGCCGCAGCACGTTGAAAGCCGCCCGGCACCTTCGCCGGGCGGTCGTTTTTTCATTGGCTGCGCCATGATTTTTCACTGCGCTCCATGAATTGATTTTCCATGCGCTTCAGCGCGATTCATGCGGCACAGCCGCAATTCATGATGCCCGCATCGATTCATGCGCCGCAGGACGCAATTCATGTCAGAAGGACGTGAGCATCCATATCTCAGTTTCCGCAAGGAACCGATAAAAAAGGAGCTGCTGCAAAGCACAATCTTGCTTATCGCAACAACCCCTCTTGAATTACAGCCTTTTATGCTTTTAAGCGGCTTTCTGCGCTTACTTTTTGCCGACAGCCTCCATCAGCATGCGTACCTGCGCCTTGAGCTCCTCTACGTTCTCCTCGAGCTCGCCGATTCTATCCTGCTGTCTGCCGTTCTTGTCCTCAAGTGCGCCTATGTTGCCGCGCAGCTTCTCATTCTCGGCCTTAAGAGCGGTGATCTCGTCCTGCATCACGTATGTAGCGCTGATCGGCCCTGCCTTGTAGCGGTACGGTATGCCTGTCTTCTTCGCTCCGACCCTGAAC
>JAFYJW010000059.1 GCA_017537925.1 Synergistes sp.
CGCCGGCGTGCGCGCTTTGCCCGGTAAATACCGCGTCAAACTTTGTCGTGAACAAAAAGCCGCCCATGCCGCAGACGACCGTGCCCGCGGGGCGTCCCAGTCCCAGATGCAGCGCGATAAAACAGTCCGCGCCGTCCGCTATGCCGGATCGTGCCGCCGCGTAACCGCCGCGCACGCCCTCTTCGGCCGGCTGAAAGAGCAGCGTGACTTTGCCGCAGAGTTTTTCTTTTTCTGCCGTAAGCAGTTCGGCAAGCGCAATGCCGACTGCCGCGTGTCCGTCGTGGGCGCAGGCGTGCATGAGCCCCGGGTTTTCCGAGGCAAAACCGCAGCGGGCAGGCAGGTGTTCTTTGTCTTTTGCCTCTTCGCACTCTACGCAGTCGACGTCAAAGCGCAGCAGCAGCGAGGGGCCGGGGCGTCCTGTGTCAAGCTCCGCGGCAAGGCCGGTATAAGCGCCCATCTCAGCAAGGAGAGCAGAGCCCGCGCCCTGTGCCGCCGCGCGCGCATGTTCGCGCCGGACGTCAACATCGCGCCCCATTATATCCTCCGCGCGCAGAAAATCCTTCAAAAAGCGGAAAGGAACGCCAAAGGCGCGAAGCTCCGCTGCGATCTTCGCGGTCGTTCTGAACTCCGCCCAGCCGCGTTCCGGATATCTGTGAAGATCACGCCGCCATTCGCGCATCTTTTCGCTGAGCGCGGGCGGCACAGCGAATCGTGTCATTTGCCGAGGGACGTCTCCCATTCCTTCTCTTTGAAGCCAATAAGTACGGTATCATCCTTTATCAGCAGAGGGCGCTTCACCAGCATGCCGTCGGATGCAAGCAGCTTTATCTGCTCTTCTTCGCTCATCCCGGCAAGCGCCGTTCCCAGGCCGAGTTCACGGTAACGCATGCCGCTGGTGTTGAAGAATTTTTTTAGCGGAGCGCCGGAGAGCTTATGCCATAAGCGCAGCTCATCTTCGGTCGGGTTTTCCGTCTTTATATCGCGCACCGGCACTTCTATACCATGCTGCGAAAGCCACGCTGCGGCTTTTTTGCATGTCGTGCATTTCGGATAACAGAGCATCAGCATCTGTAAGCATCTCCTTTTAAAAAGGTCATTTAAAAAAAGGAGACTTCATTATGCATGAGGTCTCCCGAGTACATTTTTCCGTATTGTTTTATTTATCTGTCGCTTCCAGCTTCTCGACGGCGCGATCCATGAACTGAGCCGAGAAGTATTCTATATTGCCTGCGTCGCAGAGACGCGCAAGCTCCGGCATGACAGGTATCTCGCCAAGAAAATCTATGCCGTAGCGCTTCGCGGTCTCTTCGGTCTTGCCTTCGCCGAAGATCCTGAGCTTCTTTCCGCAGTCCGGGCACTGCACGTAGCTCATATTCTCGATGATGCCCAATATCGGTATATTCATTTCCTTTGCCATGCGCATCGCTTTTTCGACTATCATCGAAACGAGTTCCTGCGGTGAGGAAACGATGATGATACCGTCGACAGGCAGCGACTGGAATACCGTAAGCGGCACATCCCCTGTTCCCGGAGGCATATCGACAAAGAGGAAGTCCTCATAGCTCCATACGACGTCGCTCCAGAACTGCTTTACAACGGAGGCGATAGCCGGACCGCGCCAGATGACCGGGGTCGACTTATCTTCGACGAGCAGATTGACCGACATCACGTCGGTGCCGTTTTTGGAGCGTGCGGGCAGTATCCCCGACTCGTTTGAAGAAACGAGACCGTCCAGCCCGAACATCTTCGGTATCGACGGGCCTGTCACATCCGCGTCAAGTATGCCGCACTGGCTGCCCTTTTTCTGCAGCGCAACTGCAAGAAGTGCCGTTACGAGAGACTTCCCCACTCCGCCTTTGCCGCTGACTACGCCTATGACTTTTCTGACATTGCTCAGCGGATTAGCCGGAACACGAAAATCCGGCATTCCTTCATGATCGCACTTCTGCGTGCAGCTGCCGCAGTCGTGGGAACAACTTTCCTCTGCCATATCAAGCATCTCCCTCAAAACGATTTTCTTATGCGGCGCTGTGCGCCGGCGCATTTCATGCTGAATACCCGAGCTGAATATTAGAATCAAAAGCCGAAGATGTCAAACAAGAGCGGGACATGCAGCTAAGAGGCTTTGCGTATAATACCGCCGCGGGATGCGCGTGAACATGCGTCCATGCGCCGTTTTCAGGGCAAAAAAGAAACGCGGCAGACGCCGCGCCTCTTTTTGTCCGCTGTGTGCGATGCTCTGCTACGCTTCCACTCCGACCATAACGTCCGAGGCCTTGACCACGACGAGGACCTTCTTGCCGGGGGCAAGAGCCAGCTTCTTCGCGCTGGTCATCGTTATGATCGAGGTGATCTCCTCGCCGCCGTCGAGCGTGACGGCAACTTCGGCGTTGACTGCGCCCTCTGCTACGGCCTTTACTGTCCCTGCGAACTGGTTGCGCGCCGACAGCTTCAGTTTGCCGCCCTCTTCGCCTATCATAACGTTGCTGGCCTTTACTACCGCGAAGGCTGCGGCTCCCTCTTTAAGGCCGAGGTTCTCGCAGCTTGCCGCTGTGATTATCGACGTAACGAGCGTCCCCTTTTCAAGGCGGAGCGTTACTTCATTGTTCACCGCGCCGGGCTTTACCGCGGCGACTGTCGCTTTCAGCTGATTGCGTGCGCTTAAGATCATTTTGTTTTCCTCCGTTGATGATGAATTTATATATATTCTATCGCAACTCACTTTCGATAACAACCACGAATTATTTTATTCTGGCCGTGCGAGTCGAGTTGAGTATAGCCATCAGTGCCACTCCTACGTCCGCAAATACTGCCTCCCAGAGGCCGGCAAGCCCGGCCACGCCGAATATCAGAAATACCAGCTTGACGCCGAGCGCCAGAAATACGTTTTCCCATACGATCGTGCGCGTTTTTTTCGCGATGCGCAGCAGGTCGGCGACCTTTGACGGCGAATCGTCCAGTATCACCGCATCAGCGACCTCCACAGCCACCTGCGAACCGAAGCCGCCCATCGCTATCCCCGTTTCTGACGTTACGAGCACAGGTCCGTCGTTCACTCCGTCCCCCACGTATATCGTCTTTTTCGTATCTCCGCCGCAGAGCTCCTTCAGCGCGTCGACCTTGTCTCCCGGCAGCAGGCCGGAGCGGTAGCCGTCAAGAGTGAGTTCTTTTGCTGCCTCGGCGGCGGCCTCTTCCCTGTCGCCGGTAAGCATATATATCCCCTTTATGCCGCGGAGGCGCAGCTCCGCTATCGCCCCGGCCGATTCGGGGCGAAGCCCGTCCGCCACGGAAAGCGCGCCCAGATATTTTCCGTTTTTCATAACGTGGACGACGGTGCCGGCAAGATTCGTTTCCGGGGCGGCTGCGCCAAATTCAGCAAGCATAGCCGCGTTGCCCGAAACTATCGTGTCCCCGCCGCAGCGGAATACCATTCCCTTCCCCGGATGCTGCGTTACCGAGGCCCCTTCCGGCAGGGTCACCTTGCCTGCCGCGGCGGTCACAGCCTTTGCCACAGGATGGTTCGAGCCGCTTTCGGCAAGGGCCGCCGTACGCAGCAGCTCCTCTTTGCTGACGCCTTCGGCCGGCTGCACGGCGGCAAGCCGGAATTTGCCGTATGTCAGGGTCCCTGTCTTGTCGAAGACCACCGTATCGACATTCCCGACCGCGTCGAGCACGCTTGCGCCCTTGACCAGTATGCCGTTTTTAGAGGACGCTCCTATCCCCCCGAAGTACCCGAGCGGAATCGATATCACAAGGGCGCAGGGGCATGATATCACGAGAAGCACAAGCCCTCTGTATATCCACTCGCGCCACTGCCCGTATCCGAAAAGCGGCGGAATCAGCATTACCGCCGCGGCCATGAAGAATACCGCGGGCGTGTACCATTTTGCAAATCTCGTGATAAAGCGTTCTGTCGGGGATTTGCGCGCAACGGCGTTCTGAACCATTTCCAGCATGCGCGCTATCGTTGAATCCTCAAACGGACCTGCCGCCTCTATCGTAAGCAGTCCGTCCATAGAGAGCGTACCTCCGTGGACCATGCTGCCGGGCTCGACCGGAACGGGGACGGATTCTCCGCTTATCGCGGACATATCCACCTGCGCGGCTCCGTTCACGACATGGCCGTCTATCGGAATCAGTTCCCCCGGCATCACGCGGATGATATCGCCCTTAACTATCTCCTTCGGATGCTTTTCGACGATCTTATCGCCTTCCACTACCCTGGCCGTTACAGGTTTCTGCGCAAGCAGCGCCTTTATCGAACGGCGGGAGTTGGATGAAGCGCGCTCCTGAAAGGCTTCGCCGAGCCGGTAGAAGAGCATGACTCCGACCGATTCCGACATTTCTCCGATCGCAAGCGCAGCAAGAGTGGCGCCTGCCATAAGAGTGAATTCGTTGAATATATCTCCGCGCGCAAGGGCTTTAAACGCCGTTTTAAGCACGGGAAGGCCCACAATAATGTACAGAGCGGCAAATACGGCGGCAAAGAGCGGCTCCGGCAAAACATCCGGGAAGAGCTCCTCAGATACGAGCGCCGCCGCAAAAATTACTCCGGCGGCCGCAAGGAATGTCACCTCGCGGCGGAATTCCGCCTGAGATTCTTTTTCGTCCTCTTCGTTCTCGCTGAATATATCGTCTAACTCGTGACATGCCGCGCAGCCGCAGGCGCTGTCATGACCCTGGATGTGATGTCCGGCGCTTTCGTGTGAATGGTGATGATCTTCGCAGCGATCATGGCCGCACGCGCACTCTTCCGCGTGCAGCCCGTTTTTTTCTTCTTCTGTCATTTTTATCTCCATGGAAAAAATCTAAGGAAACCGGATATTACGCGAAATCTATAGTGTCTCCGGCTTTGATCTTTCCGCCCTTTATGACTTTTGTAAATATGCCTTTCTTCGGCATTATGCATTCTCCGGTCTGTTTGAAGACCTCGCAGTGAGTATGGCACTCTTTGCCTATCTGCGAGACCTCAAGCAGCGTTTCGCCGGCCTTCAGGCGGTCGCCGATCTTAAGCTGCCCGAGGTCGAAGCCCTCGGTCGTCAGATTTTCCGCAAAGCTTCCCGGAACGAGGTTCGGCAGCTTTGCCATCATCGTGCGTATATCCTCCATCGATATCAGGCTGACCTGCCTGTGCATGAAGCCGGCGTGTGCGTCTCCCTCAAGTCCTATGCCCTCGATCAGCACGCCTTCGCGGACGTCATGCTTTATCATGCCCTTTTTGGGCGCGCTGCAAACAGCTATTATTTTTCCTGCCATGGCTCTGAATTCTCCTTATTCAGCCGAGCGGTTGTCTTCGCTCACAAATGGTTCCTCTTCGGAGCCGCCGACGTTTGAGGTGCAGTTTTCAGGGAACGTGAGCCCCTCCGGAAGGACGCCGTCCCTCTTCATATAAAAATCCGCTGCGGCAGCCTGTATTCCCTCTTTTGCAAGAAGCGAGCAGTGGAGCTTGATCGCAGGAAGCCCTCCCAAAGCGTCGGCAACGTCCTGGTTGGATATCTTAAGCGCCTCGGGGAGCGTCTTTTCCTTTGCCATCTCCGTTATCATCGAGCTCGTCGCGATCGCCGCCGCGCAGCCGAATGTCTCGAACTTTATATCGTCTATGACCTCCGTCTTCGGGTCCACCTTAAGATATATCTTCATAACGTCGCCGCATGTCGGGTTGCCTACCTCGCCTATCGCGTTTGCATCTTCTATTTTGCCCGCATTTCGCGGATTCATGAAATAATCTACTACCTTCTGATTATACATATTATCTCCCCTTTCGAATACTGCTGTACTTCCCCTGTCTCAGTCCGCGTTACTTTTTATTGTAGAACGGCGACATCGCGCGGAGCTTTTCCACTATCTGGGGCAGCTTTTCCAGCACGTAGTCTATGTCTTCCTTTGTGGTGTCATGGCTCATCGTCATGCGCAGCGAGCCGTGCGCTGTGGCATGGTCCAGTCCGAGTGCAAGCAGCACGTAGCTCGGCTCGAGGCTGCCCGAGGTGCAGGCCGAGCCGCTCGACGCAGCAATGCCCGCAGCATCAAGAAGCAGCAGCATGCCTTCCCCTTCGATATACTTTACGGTAAAGCTGGTATGGAAGGGCAGCCTGTCCTCTCCGGTCGCTCCGGTCAGATGGGATTCGGGAACGGAGGAGAGCACGCCGTCTATGAAGTAATCTCGCAGCGCAGCGAGTTTTTTGTCTTCCCCTGCCTCAAGACGCGCCTTTGCTATCTCCGCCGCTTTGCCGAAGCCGACTATTTCGGCGACGTTTTCAGTGCCGGAGCGCAGCCCGAATTCCTGCCCGCCGCCGTGAAGCGTCGGTATCAGCTTTACCCCTTTGCGGACGTAAAGCGCTCCTATGCCTTTGGGGCCGTACATCTTGTGCGCGGCCATAGTCAGCATGTCGACCGGAAGATCCTTAACATCTATGTTTATATGGCCGGCTGCCTGCACCGCGTCGGTATGGAACAACACGCCGTGCTTGCGGCAGACTTCGCCGAGCGCCTTTATCGGCTCTATGGTCCCTACTTCGTTGTTCGCGAACATTATCGTAACAAGCACCGTGTCGGGACGGATAGCCGCCTCCAGGTCGGAGGGGCATACCATTCCTTTACTGTCGACCGGCAGGACTGTATATTCGAAGCCCATCCTGCCGAGCCATTTAACGGAGTCAAGTATCGCATGATGCTCGATCGCGCTTGTGATTATATGGTTTCCTTTGCCCTTCGCCTTGAGCGCCCATGCCGCTCCCTTTACTGCCAGGTTGTCGGCTTCGCTGCCTGCTCCGGTAAATATGATATCAGTCGGGTCGGCGTTTATAAGCGCGGCAACAGAGGCGCGCGCCGCGTCCACTGCTGAACGCGCTTCACGGCCGCGTCTGTGCAGGCTGTTCGGGTTGCCGTAATTCTCAGACCAATACGGCAGCATCGCTTCAAGCACCCGCGGGTCCATTTTTGTAGTAGCTGAATTGTCCAGATACACTTCACGTGGCGTCATCTCTATGTCACCTCAAATGAGTTTGGATTGCTGCGCGCCGCCCCTGCGGCAGCAGCTTTCTGCAGGCTGATCGATAAGATCCTGGAAGGTGGTGCCGTCATAGACGGCCTCAAGCGCGGCCTTTGCCCTGTCCCACAGCGGGCGGAAGACACAGCTTTCGGCAAGCAGGCAGTCTTCATGCATATTCGAGCACTCCACGGGACCGAGCGGTCCCTGAATGTAGCGTATAACCTCGCCAACAGTGATAGCGGAAGCCGGACGCGCAAGGAAATAGCCGCCCTCCTTGCCGCGCACCGAATCGACAAAGCCGGCGCACTTCAGGCTGTTGAGAATGCCTTCCAGAAAACGCACCGGGATATTCTGCGCTTCGGCTATCGTCCCTATCTTGCGCGGCGTCTTATCGCCGCAGCATGCGAGATCATATATCGCCCTTAATGCATACTGACATTTCTGCGTGATTGCCATAAATACACCTTCCCTACAAACTTAGTAGAGATTACAGCAGCGTTATATTTTTGTCAATACTTAAAAAGATTATTTGTGAAAAAATTAATCAAACAAAAACCGGCAAAAAAAACACGGCGGCGCCGTGTCAGAAAAATGACGATAAAAAACGTGATGCCGGAGACGGGAGATCTCCGGCGTCACGCAGTAAGATGATCTTATCGCAACTGTGATATGGCAGAGACGGCTTAATTTGCTGCGAAATCTCTGCGCTCCTTGATGCGCGCGGCTTTGCCGCTGAGCGCGCGCAGGTAGTAGAGCTTCGCGCGGCGAACGCGGCCCTTGCGCACGACTTCGATCTTGTCTACGGACGGGCAGTGTACCGGGAAGATTCTCTCCACGCCTACTCCGTTCGATATCTTGCGGACTACGAAATTCTCGCGGAGCCCGCCGTGCTGGCGGCCGATCACGATGCCTTCGAATACCTGTATACGCTCGCGGCTGCCTTCCTTGACCTTAACGTGGACTCTGACAGTATCTCCGGAACGGAATTCCGGGATAGCATCCGCGTCCTTGCTGAATTTCTTCTCTACCAAAGCCATTCTTGGATCCTGCATGAGGTTTCCCTCCTTCTTCGTGATTCTGATATTTTTATATTTTTCTGCAGCAAAGGCAAAAAATGCCCGCTGCGTTACCTCCAGCCGAAGAACCTGTCAAGCGTTATGCTTACGGCGCTCCGCACCGAAAGATGGTTCCAGCCGTCTTTCCCGCCTGTTATCGGCGTCATCACGGCGTCTGCGATGCCCATTGCTTCTTCGTGCAGCCCCCAGCCGGTACCGAAAAGGAATAGCGGGCTCTCGTCGTTTTTAAGTATCCGCCTTTTCAGCGTCAGCCAGTGCTGCGCGCCGTCTGTCCGTTTTGCCGTGGTCGCGATCTTGAAGGGCTCTTTTTTCTCCCTCTCCCGCACCCAGGCAATCGCTCTTCCGAGCGAAGCGAATATCTTGAGCGTTGAAAAAGCCTCTTTCCTGTCGGGGTTGTACTCCGCCCCCCAACCGGACGTCCAGTGCTGCACAATCCTCTTTGCCATATCGCGCTGCTGCGCCATAGGCGTGATGAGCAGATATTTTTTGATCCCGTAGGCCCGGCACGCGCGCGCTATATCGTGCAGATCCATGCCGGTTATCGCGGTGGAGACTTTTTCCCCGCCCTTTCCGAGCGCCGGATAATGCACTTCGGCAACGTATGCACCGCCGGAGAGCCATGGGATGATACCGGCGCGGGCCGCGATATCCGGCCGTCTTTCGAGCGTACGCTCCACCGAACGCCTTCTGCGCCATCTGTCTATATCCTTCGCGTCTCCGCCGGTAAGGACTTCAGGCACCTTCTCGCCGCGCCATTCGGCCGGTCTCGTGTAGTGCGGCGTATCGAGCATCCCGCTGTAAAAGGAATCCTCCGCAACGGATGAAGCCTTTCCCACCACACCGGGGATAAGCCGCGATACCGCGTCGATTATCGCCATCGCGGGCATTTCGCCTCCGGTAAGGACAAAATCCCCCAGGGAGATCTCCGCGTCGACATATCTCTGCGTGAAGCGTTCGTCTATGCCTTCGTAATGTCCGCAGACTATCACGAGATGCTCCTTGCGAGAGAGATCCTCCACGAGCTCCTGGTACAGATGTGTCCCCTGAGGGCTCGGATACACGACATACGGCTTTGCGCCCGCGGAGACGGCTTCAAGCGCCTTCGCAAGAGGTTCGGCCATAAGCATCATTCCTCCTGCCCCGTAGCAGTAGTCGTCTATCTGCCGGTAAGCTCCTTCGGAATAATCCCTTATATCGACTACCCGCACGTTTAGCTTTCCCGAAGAAACGGCCCGCCCCAGTATGCTGGAAGCGATGTAGCTGCGCATGAGATCGGGAAACGCCGTTATTACAGATATTTTCATATCAGTCCCACAGACCTGCCGGAATATCTGCTGTCATGGTTCCTTTTTCCGCGTCGACGCTCTTTATCACGCTGTCGACTGCGGGCAGCGCCTTGATCGCGCCGTCGGGTGTTTCTACAAGGTAGACGTCGTTTGCGCCGGTAAACATAATGTCTTTTATCCTTCCAAGTACGTTTCCGGCTTCGTCGGATACTTCAAGCCCGATGATGTCGTCGAGCCAGTATTCGTTTTCTTCCAGTTCCACCCGTTCGTCCGCCGGTACCGTAACCGACGCCCCCTTCAGGGCTTCGGCGGCATCGCGGTCCGTTACTCCCTCCAGGCTTACGAGGAATGTGTTCTTTCCGGCGTAGGGTTCGATACGGCGCACTTTGAAGCTGTGCACCGGCCTGCCCGGAAGAGCTATATCCAGCGTCTCCATGCCTTCAAAACGCTCCGGGAAGTCCGTCAGCGGCAGAAGAGTCATGTCTCCCCTCACGCCGTGCGGGGCCATGATCCTGCCTATCTCGTATCTTTCTCTGCCGTTTGAGCCGTCACTCTTCCTCTTCTTTGACATCCACATCCACCTTTTCGCCGGATTTTATCGAAGCGGCTTTTGCTACATGGCGGATAGCGTTTATCGTCGAGCCTTTTTTGCCGATCACGCGGCCTATATCATCCTGAGCGACTTTTACCGCGATGAGAATGGAGCCGGCTTCGGAACGCTCCTCTGTCACAGAGACCTCTTCGGGCTTCGTGACGAGACGGCGGACGATAAGCTCAACGAGCTCGACATAATTTGCCATATTTCCCATACCTGCCTATTCTGCCGCCGGGGCGTCGATTATTCCGGCTTTTTTGAGCAGCGCTCTGGCCGTGTCGGACGGGGACGCCCCGTCTGCCAGCCACTTTGCCGCGCGTTCAGCGTCTATCTTGATCTCCGCCGGATCCTTGAGCGGGTTGTAAGTACCCAGGATCTCGATGAAACGGCCGTCTCTCGGCGAATGAGAATCCGCTACCACGAGACGGTAGAACGGAGCCTTCTTTTTCCCGTGACGGGAAAGACGAATACGAACTGACATTTGTGTCTACACCTCCTGTGCTTGTCTTTGAAAAACCTTCTATTGACTGCGGAAAATTTTCCGTATCAATCTCTTTAACCGAAAAAGCGGCGTCCCTTCATGAAGCCGCCCATGCCGCCCATGCGCTGCGGCATCCTTATCGGGCCCTTTCCGCCGCCGCCCATTTTGCCGAATGTCTTCATCATGCTCTTCATCTGCTCATACTGCGCGAGCACCTGATTTACCATCTGAACTGTAGTGCCGGAGCCCTCGGCGATGCGGCGCCTGCGCCCGCCCTTGATGATCTCGGGATTGCGGCGCTCCTTCGGCGTCATCGAAAGGATGATCGCCTCGATGCGCTTGAGCCTGTTGGGGTCTATGTCGGCATCCTTGAGCGCTTTGCTCGCGCCCGGTATCGGCAGCATCTCTATGACCTTCTCAAGAGGCCCTAACTTCTGTATCTGACGCAGCTGCATAAGCATGTCCTCAAGCGTGAAGCGGTTTGACTTGAGGCTCTTCGTCATGCGCTCGATATCGGCTTCGCTCGTCGCGGACTGGACTTTTTCGAGCAGTCCTTCCATATCGCCCATGCCGATGATCCTCTGGGCCATACGGCGCGCGTCGAAAAGTTCAAGATCTTCGGTCTTTTCGCCGCAGCCGGCAAGCTTTATCGGCACCCCGGCAGCCGCGCGCACCGCAAGAGCGGGACCTCCGCGCGCGTCGCCGTCGAGCTTTGTGAGCACCACGCCGGTAAGGCCGAGGCGCTTGTTGAAAGCTTCCGCTACGTTTACGGCTTCCTGGCCGGTCATCGAGTCTACGACTAAAAGTATCTCGTCGGGAGACGACGCGCCCTTCATATCCTCCAGCTCACGCATGAGTTCGTCGTCAAGCTGCAGGCGTCCTGCGGTATCGAGGATTATCAGGTCGCACAGGTGAGACTCGGCGTAGCCGCGCGATCTGCGCGCTACCGCAACGGCGTCCGTTTCGCCCGGGTCGGGGCCGAAGAACGGAACGCCGGCCTTTTCGGCAAGAACGCGCAGCTGCTCCACGGCGGCCGGGCGGCGCAGGTCGCACGCGACAACGAGGGGCTTGTGCCCCTTCTGCATGCGGCGCGCTATCTTCACGGACGACGTGGTCTTGCCGGAGCCCTGCAGCCCCACCATCATATATACGGTAGGCGGCTTCGGCGATATGGAAAGAGGCGCCGGGGCCTCGCCCATTATCTTTACGAGTTCTTCATAAACTATCGTGAAGATAAGCTGCGACGGAGTGACCGATTCAACGATCTTCTGCCCTGCCGCGCGGGTCTTTATCGATTCTATGATCTCCTTGACGACCTTGAAGTTGACATCCGCCTCGAGCAGCGCGCGGCGCACTTCTCTTAACGCTGCGTTTATATCTTCTTCGGTGAGTTTGCCCTTGCTTCTCAGCCCGGCAAAAATATTTTCAAATCTTTCCTTTAATGAATCAAACATGGCGGCTCCTATGATTCAACTATTTTTTTAAATGCCCGGTAGATATCTTCCGGCATGCGTCCCCTGTTTTCTTCAAGAGCGTCTGTTATCATTTCGAGCTTCCTGCGCATGGCGATGCTTCCGCAGACTTTCTCAAGCTCCTCCATATGTTCGCGGGCGCGGGTTATAAGGTCATGCACGCCCTGGCGCGAAACGCCGAGCGTATCCGCAGCCTCGGCAAGAGAGAGATCCTGCAGCAGCGCCATATCGCACGCTCTGCGCTGCTTTTCGGTAAGCAGAGCGCCGTAGCTGTCAAAAAGAAGCCCGTCTCTTACGCGCTGCAGCAGAGAATCTTTTTCAGACACGGCAGTCCCTCCCCTTCCGACCGTGAGATTATACAAAAGGGCGGCAATGCTGTCAAGCAAAATTTCTTTACAGCCATCCGGGGGAGAGAGCGGGCAGACAGAGATGAAGCGTCCCACCGCGCCGCACGCGGCAGCAGGAAGAAGATTACCGCCGCAGACGCAGCGGCCGGACCCTGAGCTTTTTACAGAGAAACGAACGCCGGCTGATGAAATATATGTACCCCCTCTACCGTTTCGTCCGGCAAAGGGGGTACGTATGATATCAAAAGCGGCATATTCTATTCTTTTTTTGATATATCAGTGCTTCCGCGGCCCCGGGTAAAACCTTTAAACGAGGGGGCTTTTTCGTGCGCGACTTCTATGTCGAGCCCTGCGCCGGTGGTTTTCTCCTCCTCCGCCGGAGCTTTGTTTCTCATCTCTTTGAGCTCTGTGCGCAGGTAGTATATCTCTTCTTCAAGCCGGATGATGCGCGCAAAGAGATCTTCCTGGGAAAGCCCGCTCTCTCCTTTGCTCACTGATTTGCCGTCCACTTTGACGATGCGCGCTCTCATGCCCGTCACCGTGGCGTTTGCCGGGACGTTTTTAAGCACGACGCTGTTTGCGCCTATGCGCGAATTGGAGCCTATCGTTATCGGGCCCAGTATCTTCGCCCCGCTGCCGACAAATACGTTGTCCCCGAGCGTAGGATGCCTTTTATGACATTTTTCGTTGCCGGTGCCGCCGAGCGTTACGCCCTGATAGAGCACGGCGTTTTTGCCGATTATAGCCGTTTCGCCTATCACGACGCCCGCGCCGTGGTCGATGAAGAAGCCTTCGCCTATCTGCGCGGCCGGATGTATCTCTATGCCGGTCCACCAGCGGACAAAGAGCGAGATCAGACGCGGCAGCACAGGGATATGCAGCGACGAGTGCAGAAAATGTATGCCTCTGTGCGCTGTTATCGCAAGAAAGCCCGGAGTGCAGAGGATGACCTCAAAAGCTCCTCTGAGCCCGTCCGGAATTGCCGGATCGTTCCGCTTCGCAGCCTCGTAGTCGCTTTTAATATATTCCCATATATTCATGAAAGCGCTCCCCCTCAAAAAAGAAGCGGCTCGTCTTTTGACGGGCCGCCCTGATTTCAACTGAAGATATGCTTATTATTTTTTATGACGCGTTTCCCGCATATTATGAACACGACCTGACCGGCCGTATGGTCTCTTTCGATGCTCCCATACAGCAACAACAGCAGTCACATACACGGCAAAGCATTATGATATTTTTCATGGCGTCATTGTAATGGTTTTCCGCGCTCTTTGCAAGAGCGGCTGAAACAGGCGCTGCTTCAGCAGACTCTCCGCAGAGCCCTTCTTAATTTGCGTGACTGAGGATCTTAACGAAATTCATCCCCTCGGTGTACGCCTTGTCCAGCATCTTCATGTCGTCGATCACGCCGCCGGTGGAAGATCCGCGCAGATGTCCTATGAACTCCATGCCGGCGAAGTCTGAAACGCTCTGTATAACGTAGCCTACGATATCCGCGCCGGGAAGCTGATGCTTGTGCGGCCGACTGTCGTACAGCATCGTGATCAGGTATATGCCCTTGCCTCCGAAGAATTTGCTCGTATTGTAGCCGTACAGACGGTCGAGGAACAGTTTTGTAAGAGATGACGCGCCTGTCCACCACACCGGCGTGGCAAGCACAAAAGCGTCGGCCTCGCCCACTTTTTTCATGATCCCGCGCATCGAATCATTGTAGACGCAGAAGTCTTTGTCTCCGCATTCGCACATATCGCACGCATCGCACGGATGTATGTTTTCTTCCTGAAAATTTATGACCTCCACTTCGCTGCCGGCTGCCCTCGCGCCGTTCACGAACTGGGAAAGGAGCTTGGCTGTGCTTCCGCTCAGTTTTGGACTGCCCATCAAAGCTAATATTTTCATATTGTCAATTTCCCCCTTAGGCGTTATTTTATCATCTGTAACATAAATGGCGTAAGGCTTTTGTGAATATTTGAACATTACACGCGGCTGATGTCAATAGCCGCATGCATAAATTTGAGAGCGGCGGCCGGAGTGAGGATATATGGAATTCGGGCATATCAGTATCACGAATGCTTATGAAAACAATCTGAAAAACATTTCCCTTAAAATACCGAAAAAACTGATCACAGTCTTCACCGGCGTCTCAGGTTCGGGAAAATCCTCTCTCTGTCTTGACACTATAGCGGCGGAATCGCGGCGCGAGCTCAACGAAACGTTCCCGAGCTTCGTTCAGCAGTTCCTGCCAAAATACGGCAGGCCGGAGGTCGAACATATCGCCAATCTGCCTGTTACGATAGTGATAGACCAGAAAAAGCCCGCTCCGAACACCCGCTCCACCGTCGGGACCTACACAGATATCTATTCGATACTCCGCCTGCTCTTTTCCCGCGTCGGACGCCCCTTCATCGGCTATTCCGACGTCTTCTCCTTCAACCACCCGGCAGGCAGCTGTCCGCGCTGCGGCGGCACAGGAGTCGTGAGTGAACTTGACATACACAAGCTGGTGGATTTCGACAAAAGCCTGAACGACGAAGACACGATACATTTTCCGGCCTTCGGACGCGGCCTCTGGCGCTGGAAGCGCTACGCCTACAGCGGGCTTTTCGACCTCGACAAAAAGATAAAGGACTATTCGCCCGAAGAGCTTGAACTCTTTCTTCACTCTCCGCAGATAAGGCTGAAGAACCCACCCTCCAACTGGCCGAGATCCGCGAAGTTCGAGGGGCTTTTCCCGAGGATGTACAGAAGCGTGATAAATACTCCGGAGGGCAAACGCTTTGCGCATATCCTGGACAAAATGGTCACAAGCTACGAGTGTCCCGAATGCGGCGGCTCGCGCGTAAACGAGAAGGTTCGCAGCTGCCTGATAAACGGGAAAAATATTGCGGACGTCACAGCGATGTCCATACCCGAAGCCATGGATTTCATCTCGGGGATAAGCGACCCGCTGGCTTCCGATATTAAGCGCGAACTGTCGCGCAGGCTCGGCGCGCTCGTCCGTATAGGGCTCGGATATCTTTCGCTGTCGCGCGCCACAGGGACTCTTTCCGGCGGCGAGGCACAGCGCATAAAGATAGCGAAGTACATAAATTCAGCGCTGACGGATATGGCCTACGTGCTTGACGAACCATCCGTGGGGCTGCACCCGAAGGACATCAGCCTGCTCACGGATTCGCTCCGCGCGCTGCGCGATCACGGGAACACCGTCCTGATAGTGGAGCACCACCGCGACGTGATAAAGTTAGCGGACCATATAGTGGACATGGGACCCGGCGCAGGCGCAGGAGGCGGAAGAATCGTCTTCGAAGGCACGTATGACGAACTGCTTGCTTCCGGAAGCCTCACCGGAGAAATGCTGAAGAAAAAAACTCCTTTCAAAAAGACCCTGCGCGAACCTTCCGGATGGTTTTCTCTGGAGCATGCGTCGCTGCACAACCTGAAAAATATCTCGGTAAAGCTGCCGATGGGCATTATGACAGTGATAGCAGGCGTTGCTGGCTCGGGCAAGTCTTCGCTTATGGAGGCGTTTTCCCGTCAGCTCGGCGGCGGCACTGTTTTTATCGGGCAGAAGGATATAGGCATAAACCTTCGCTCCACTCCGGCCACATACCTGGGCATAGCGGACGAGATACGCGCGCTTTTTGCCTCGGCAAACAAGACCGCGGCCTCATGGTTCAGCTTCAACTCCAAAGGCGCGTGCCCGGCCTGCGGCGGTTCGGGCGTGATCGTCTCAGGCATGGCTTTTATGGACTCGATAGAAACAGTATGCGACCTCTGCGGCGGCAGACGCTATTCCCAAGAGGCGCTCGCGTTTAAATACAACGGGAAAAACATAGCGGAAGTCATGGATATGTCGGCGGACGAGGCTTCCGAATTCTTCCGCGATAAGCCGCTGTTCGCAAAGCTTGACTCGCTGCGGCGCGTAGGGCTCGGCTATCTGCACCTCAATCAGTCCATGACGACGCTCTCCGGAGGCGAACTGCAGCGCGTGAAGCTTGCCTCGCACCTCTTTGAGCGCGGCTCTGTCTTCATACTGGATGAACCGACCGACGGTCTGCATTTAGACGATATAAAGACGCTGCTGAAACTCTTCAACGAGCTGACTGACGCGGGCAATACGCTTTTCCTCGTCGAGCACAGCGTCGATATAATGAAGGAAGCCGATTATATAATAGAGCTCGGTCCCGGAGGCGGACGCTCCGGCGGAGAGATAATATTTGCCGGGATTCCGTCCGATATGCCGGCAAGCAAAACTTCGGCAACAGCCCCTTACCTCGCGGACAGCCTGCCTGCTGCGGAATGCGGCGCCGGCTGCGGAGATGGCATATGATAATCAGCGTCCGCAAATATCTTCCGCAGAGCGACGATTTTTCTTTCACCGCGATAGACTTCGAAAGGGCGAACAACGCGCTGAACTCGATATGCCAGGTCGGGCTCTGCGTAGTGGAGCGCGGCAGCATCGTGAAGTCCTGCGAATATTTTGTCAGGCCGCCGAAAAAAGTGTCGTATTTCCAGAAAAACACGGTGCATATCCACGGAATAACATATGAAGACGTCTGCGGCGCACCGACGTTCGACAAAGTCTGGGATATGATCTTTCCCGACATAAAAGGACGGCCTCTTGCGGCGCACAGCTTCAGGGACGACTCTCTTGCGCTCGACGCAGCGCTCCGCTGTTACGGAATCAAATATAAATACAGGGAATACGGGCACCTCTGCACGCTGGAGCTGGCGCAGCGCGCCTCCATCCACGATGAGAACAACAAATACAATCTTGAGGCCTTATGCGGGCTCTACGGAATTGAGCTGCTGCCGCACCACGCGGGCAGCGACGCCCGTGGCTGCGCTGAGCTTGCCCTTACGATCGCAAAAGCTCTTTCGATAGATTCCTTCAAAGAGCTCGCAGATTTCTCCCAGACCCCGGCATTTCACGGGCCCAATCTGCCCGAAGTGCTTTCCGGCAGTGATATATCCGTTCTGGAAAATTACATTGCAAAGATGAGAAGCAAAAAGGACGTGCTGCTTGAGGACTGTCCCAAAGAAAGAGATCTGCTGCGCGCAAAAAGCATAATCAAAGCAAATCCCGCGGCGGAGCTCAAAAGAGAAACGGCGTTAAGCGCGCTGGAGCTCGGCAAATGGATAGCGGCTTCGGCAAGTCAGGTCTCCTGCAGGACCGCAAGGACGCGCAGACGCAGGGGGCACGCGGCGGAAGCGCGCAAAAACGAAGGATAGCAGTTTTTCCGGCTATTGCATCTCTTCACGGAAGCGTCTGTGCTGCCACAGCCACTGTCCGGGGTCTTCCGTTATCATTCTTTCGTACTCGCGGTTCATAAGAGCCGTAAGCACGGCCGACGCTTCGTTCCGCGAAAGGCTCTTATCCGGGGCCGGCAGCGGCTTTGATATCTCCACCGAGAATTTAAAGGGCGCGATGCGGCGCATAAGTATAGGTATCATCGGAGCGCCGGTGAGCACCGAGAAGACCGCGGGGCCTGCCGGCGTGCTTGTGGTGCGGCCGAAGAAGGGCGCCGGTATCCCTTCGTCGCCTCCGTACTGGTCGGCAAGAACGCCGAAGACGCCGTTCCTGCGCAGCAGCGTGATAACGCGCTTCATTGACGCGTCTTTTGATATCGTGACAAGGCCTGACGTCTCGCGCATCTCTTCGATCAGCTCGCGCTGGAACGCGCTGTCGGAATGCCGTACCACAGCGTGGCAGTTATAGTTGCGCGCAAGCCATGCGGCCGCGTACTCCCAGCTGCCGATGTGCGCGGAGAAGATTATCGCTCCGCGCCCTGCGGCAAGCGCTTCGTCGATATATTCGCGCCCAGTGACCTCCGCCGCCATTCTGTCGATCAGAGAGGGATCCCTCTGCCACCCGAGCACCTCGACGCCTGTCCAGACCATGCTGCTGTAGGATTCGGAAAGGATATCCTCACGCTCCCGCCGCGTCTTTTCGGGGAAGCAGATCTCAATATTGCGGCGCGCGACTTTTTTGCGGATGCCAAGCGCTTTTATGATAAAGATCAACAGACCGGCAAGCGCGTTTGCGCGCCAACCGGGACGAATGCTTCCGGCAAACGCCATAAAAGCACGTACTGAGAGGGACGGCCTTTTCCCGCTAACGTTGTCTATATCAAAGCCCCCGTTCAGGAAAAATAAAAAGAAGAGGATGGACTCCTCTTCTTTTTCGGTTAAGTCTATTTTATCTTAAGCAGACGGAAATCTTTTTTGCCGATATTCAGCTGCACGAAGCGTCCCGCAAGAAGATCGCTTTCTGTAAGTCTGCGCCCCGGGTCGCTTATCTTTTCTCCGTTCAGGTAAGCTCCGCCGGCTTTAATTTTCTTTTTCGCGTCGCTCTTGGATTCGCTTGCACCGCACAAAACAAGGTAGTCCGTTACGAATCTGTCGTCGGAAAGTTCTGCCTCGGTGCACGCTATCTCCGAAGAGAGCATCTCAAGCACGTCCGCAGGCGCGTCTTTTATGTTTGTCTCGCCGAAAAGCACAGCGGACGCAGCTTTGGCGCGCGCCGCGGCTTCTTCCCCGTGCACGCGGCATGTCAGTTCCCACGCGAGCTCCTTCTGGGCCCGGCGCAGATGGGGAGCCGCCGCATGTTCGGCAAGAAGAGCCTTTATCTCGTCAAGCCCGCGGAACGTGAAGAGCTTGTAGAGCTTCTCCAGATCGTTGTCGTCTACGTTGATCCAGAACTGATAGAACTTGTATACGCTGGTGCGGCTCGGCGAAAGGTATATCGCGCCGCCTTCGGACTTCCCGAATTTCTGTCCCTGCGCATTGAGCAGAAGCGGGAATGTCATGCCGTAGCACTGACCTCCAGATTTTTTGCGCGCAAGCTCCATGCCCGCTATTATGTTCACCTGCTGGTCGTTTCCGCCCATCTGCAGCGTGCAGTTGTACTCGTTGAAAAGATGATTGAAGTCAAATGCCTGCAGCAGTATGTACGAGAGCTCGGTGTATGTTATCGATTTGTCCGGGTCAAGGACGCGGGCGCGCACATATTCCCTGTTGACAAGGAAGCTTACGGAGAAAAACTTGCCGATGTCGCGAAGGAATTCTATATAGTTCTGCTTTTTCAGCCAGTCGTTGTTGTTTACGAGCAGCGCGCTGTTTTCGCCGCAGTCGAAATTTAGGAAGTGCCTGAGCTGCCCTGCTATGCACTCCACATTGTGCAGGATCTGCTCCTCGGCAAGCAGGGTGCGTTCTGAGCTCTTTCCGGAGGGATCTCCTATACGCCCCGTGCCGCCCCCGGCAAGAGCCACCGGACGGTGCCCGAGACGCTGCAGCCATGCCAGGCCCATTATCGCGACAAGGTTGCCGACATGAAGGCTGTCCGCTGTCGGGTCAAAACCGACGTAACCTGTCACCATGTTTTCCATAAAGTGTTTCTCAAGTTCCTCGCCGTGGCTGCTCCACTCGATGAAGCCGCGCTCACGCAGCACCTTGAGTGCGTTTACATGCATCAGAAGACCTCCCTGTTAATCCGCCGCTTTAGCCGGGCTGTACCAGAACAGCCTGCCCGAGAGCGGTTTTTCCCATAGTATAAATACGCGTCCCATAAGCTTCAGCACATTGCTGAAAGAGCTGACTGTCTCTTCATCAAAGGAATCCGCCGTCAGATCCCGCTGCAGCAGGTCGGTTATGCTGTCCTCGTCATCCTCTTCATAGGGATCTTCCCACGCTTCATCGTCATTTTTTACCAGGTCGTCGTCAAAGAGCCCGCTGATTCGCGTCATGTCCGACAGAGCCCCTCCGACGCGCGGCAGATCGGCAATAGCCCAGCCTATCACATCTTCGTTCTTGTCAAGGTATTTCCCCAGCGTATCAGCTCCGCCTTCCAGAGAGCGGCGCGTAGTAAGGCCGAGCACGGCGGTATCCCCGCGCGAGGCGCCTATTGCCGAGAAGGGAAGGTTTGCCGTGCCTCCGGCTTCAAAACCGGGAATCGGCTCCGGATTAGCTCCGAAGAAAAGCCCTTCCCAGAATTTTTCAACCAGTTCTTTCATCAGCCCGGCACGTCCCGTAAATTGTACAAGGAAGCCGGGAACGGAGAACCACAGTATCTTGTTCTGCCCTCCGACAGAAAAAACGGTCTGTCCCGCAAGTATCTCTTTGATCTGAGCTTCGCTGAGGCCGATGCCCGCAGCCGTCTCGCCTAACGAGGAGAGCGGAAATGCCCAGTCCTCATGTTTCCCCTTGAGCTCCGGCATATTGACTCCGGCAGACAGCATAAGCGGCTCCGGTATGAAGTAATCGGAGGTGTTCCATTTTTTCGCTTTAAGCGATCTCGACAGCCAAAGCTCTGCCGGCTTGCCGAGGCTGACCAGTGCCCAGCGAGCCTCGCCCGCGGGAGACATCGGTCCTTCGGCCCCCTCGGTGCGCCACGCGGCTTCTATCGTTACCGGGAATTTCTCCTTTGCGTTCGCTGTGACGGCGCCTCCGTCGCATATCTCGATATGCGCGGGCCAGTCCTTCTCGACCTTCCATTTTTTGCCGCCGAGACTTGATTTTTTGTCTTTTCTGGCCTCTTCCATACGGTTCAGTGAAGCAACGTCAGGCGCTACCGCGGCATATTTTCCGTATATTCTGTAAAAGACCGGCCCGCTGAATTCCTGAGACTCAGCCGAAAAGACGCCCTTTGTTTCCGTTTCTTTTACGACGGCATCCTTCAGCACATTTTTCAGCTCTTTGCCCAGCCTTCCTTTTTTGAGCTCAGCCGTCTCGGATGAGGAAAAACGAAGCGCGGCGCAGAGAGAATACTCTTCTTTTCCGTTTTTCTTTTCGGCAAGCAGCGCGGACTCGTCTGCCGCGGCAGCGGCCGCAAGAACGGCGTTTTCAGCGGGCAGGCGTTCGTCACCGGCTCCGAATGATTCTGCGGCAAGCGACATTATAAGACGCGGGACTCCTCCGGTCGTTTGAGCAACGGCATACATTCCGGCCTCATCAGGCCTGGGAAGCAGGGACATTATGTTGTCGTCCGTTCCAAACCGGAAAAACGTGAATATCAGGAGCGCCGCGGCGCAGCAAAGGCAAACTGCGGCAATTACGGCTTTTTTCGTCATTTAACGTTCCATCCTTCGTATGTCCGCAAGGCGGCTCTTACTTATCGGCTTTCCCTTTATACGCAAGCCTTCCCTCGGAGATCGCGGCGGCGGCCTCAAGCAGAACTCTCGCCGATATGAGCAGCGGCATCGTTTCCTTGTACTGTCTGGAGTTCTTTATCACGCTCTCTCTCATATCCTCCATGCAGGAAGATATGCTGTTGAGCGCGTTTTCCACGTCCAGAGGATAGATCTCCGCGCGGTCGCGTATGCTCTGCGCGATGACCGGTCTGCCGGCTTTTTCCGGAGCCTTCGAGCACAGATCTATCTCATCCCCGTATGCCGGGACCTGCGCAAAAAATCCATCTGCGCTCAGACATTCCGCAAGAGCCTGAGAGGATTTCGGTTCGCCGTGCACCACGATGAACTGCGCTTTCTGCGGGAAATGCGAAGCCCACTTCAGCAGATCATCCTGGTCTGCGTGCGCCGAGAAGCCGTTCAGCGTATGGAACGCCGCGTTGACCGCGACTTCCTCTCCGGCAATCCTGACTGTCTTTGCCCCGTCTATCAGGCGGCGTCCCAGCGTGCCGTATGCCTGGTATCCCACGAAGAAGACGTGGGTATCGTTTTTGTACAGGCTGTGTTTCAGATGGTGCATTATACGCCCGCCGGAGCACATCCCGCTTCCGGCCAGGACTATCGCGTCGTTAACGTCGTTTATCGCGCGCGATTCGTCGGCAGTGCGGACAAATTTGAAGCCTTCCGGTTCAAAGGGGTCTTCGCCCGCAAGCAGCATCTCTTTCACTCCGCGGGAGAGGAGATGTTTGTATTTGGAGTATATCTCGGTCGTCTTGACTCCCATCGGCGAATCGAGATATATCGGAGGCATTTTAAGATCCGGCAGCTTTTTCTGAAGCAGCTTGAACTCGTAGAGCATCCTCTGCGCGCGGTCGACGACGAAGGTCGGCACAAGCATCTTGCCGCCTGTGCGTATCACATCCTCCATCGCGCTCTGGAACTCGGACCGCGTATCGGCAAGAGATTTATGCAGCCTGTCTCCGTATGTGGATTCTATAAGTACGAAGTCAGCTTCTTCTATTACCGTAGGCGGCTTCTCGATAACGCCGTCAAGCTGTCCCAGGTCTCCTGAAAATACCACCTTTACCGGCTTTTGCCCTTCATCCTCAGATATCCAGGCCTCTATTATCGCGCTGCCTAATATGTGTCCGGCCTCGCGGTAGCGCACCGAAAGCCCGGGGCATATCTCTATGACCTCGTCATAAGGCACCGGCGCGCGGTGCGTCAGCATATCCTCGACGTCGTTCTCGTCGTAGAGCGGCTCAACCGGCGGCAGTCCGCGGCGGGCGTTTTTGCGCGTGCGCCATTCCGCGTCTTCACGCATCAGACGCGCCGAGTCGCGCAGAAGTATCTCGACAAGTTCCGCCGTGGCCAGCGTACAGTAGACCTTCCCCTTGAAGCCTGCCTTGACAAGAAGCGGTATCCTGCCGCTGTGGTCGATATGCGCGTGGGTCAGAAGCAGCGCGTCTATCTCCGTCGGGTCATACGGCAGCTCTTCGCCTGCGTGCTTCTCCTCGTCGCGTCCCTGATGCATGCCGCAGTCGACGAGGACCTTATAATTTTTTGTTTCTATCATGTAGTTGGAACCGGTTACTTCTCCGGCCGCGCCTAATATCCTTAATCTCATAATACCGCCCTGAGGCTCCCACCTTCCGAAGAGTCATATTCATCTGATCTTCCGCGGCAATATAACGGAAGCGGCATTTCTCAACATATAATATTTTACATTCTGGAGCGGAACTTCACAACTTATATATTTGGAGGAAACGAACGTCAAAAGGCGCGTCGGGCATATTCCCGAAGCACGTTTTCACCGTTAATCCGGTACCGTGTGCGGGAGCTTCGAAGGGTCGACGTACACTCTTTCGACTCCGGCTTCGTCCATAATGGAACGGGCCAGTTTGTCCGGATATTCGTACAGGTAGAATACTTTTTCGCAGCCGGCGTTGATGAGCGCCTTGGTGCAGTATACGCACGGCTCGTGCGTGCAGTAGAGCCATGAATGGGCGGTGGAAGTGCCGGCCGCGGCGGCCTGTGCTATCGCGTTTATCTCGGCGTGGGAGCCGCGGCATATCTCATGCCTCTCTCCGGAAGCTATGCAAAGCCTTTCCCTGATGCAGCCGGCGGCCTCGCAGTGAGGGACCCCGCGCGGCGCGCCGTTATAGCCCGTGCTCAGTATCTGGCTGTCTCTTACAAGCACCGCTCCGACCTTCCGCCGCAGACATGTAGAGCGCATGGCAGCGACCTGCGCCATCATAAGAAAATATATATCCCAGTCGGGGCGTACGCTCATGCCGGTTCCTCCTGACAGTTCGCTTTACGTGAAATTATTTCTATTATATTCCATAAACGCGCCAGGCGCATAAGCGCATAGCGCATCGGGCGCACAGGGCGCCGTTTCATTTCCGCTCCGCTTCGCCGGCTTCAAAAGTTCCTTCCTCCAAAAGCCGCAGCGCGCATTCACGCAGATCGGAAGCAGGATGCGATTCGAGTCTCGCGCAAACCTTTGCGTTCCTGCCGCATAACAGGCATCTGCGCTCCGGGAAGCCCGCGGAGATCCTGGAGATCGCACCGTTTTCGGTGATAACGTCTATATCGAGCACTCTTCCCGCAGAAGTCCCGTTTTCCGTTTCGACGGCAGCGCGCTTGACAGAGGCCGCGTCAAATCGTGACGCGTCAAAGACCGCCTGCCAGCAGAAGCCCGCGCCGTTTCTTATGCTCCGCTCCGCCGACGGAAGCGCTTTGGAGCGTTCAAGCAGAAGCGAGCGAGCCCTCATCACCGCAGCTTCGTCATTCGGCGCCGATTTGGGATAGCCCGGGATATTCAGCGCGATCTGCACTACGAACACTCCGCCCGCCGCAAGCCATTCGCGCTGGCAGGCGGCGCGCTCATCGCGCCCGGAAAGCACTTCCTCAAGAGGCGTCATAAGTTTCCGCGCTTTTCTTCCGCAGGAACGGCCTGCCTTAATCTCTCAGCCGCGGCCCTGCCGCGCGGGGAATCCAGATATTCAAGCGTCACAGCCGGCAGAAGGGAGGCAAGCTCTTCCTGCGCGCCGCCTGCTATGGCGGCCCTTACGCGCGATGCGGATATCGCACACCCTTCAGCGCTCTTTCTTTCGATCTCGGTCACTTCGCAGCCTGCCGGCGGCAGGACTCTTTTCAGCGTTTCATTGTAAAGCTCCGTTACGCGGGAGAAAGGTTCCGTCCC
>JAFYJW010000060.1 GCA_017537925.1 Synergistes sp.
GAATTCAATTCTACCACAGGACAGGGACGGACAGAATCTTTTTAACGCAATTTCTTCTTTTTTCTCCACATTCAAAGTCGGAGATCTTCTTCGCAAATGCAACGCGCGGAAAGAAAAAGGCGTTCCGGTAACCGACATCTTTAGGTATAAGCTTTGTAACGTCTTCTCAGACCGCAGCATGTATATGCAGCAAAAGACAGGTGCTTTCAGGGAAGCTTTCTCAAAGAATACCTTCTACCGTTTCCTGAACAGTCCCGGGACAAACTGGCTGAGATTTACCACGCTTCTCTCAAAAGAAGCGGCGGATACGATCGAGCCGCTTACGGATGAGGGACGCATCAATGCTTTTGTTGTCGATGACAGCCTGTTTGAACGTACAAGCTGCAGGAAGACGGAACTCGGTTCCCGTGTGTTCGACCATACCGTCATGAAATACCGCAAAGGGTACCGCATGATGACGCTCGGATGGACGGACGGAAATACCTTTCTTCCGGTAAACAGCTGCCTTCTGGCATCCTCAAAAGAGAGCAATATCATCGGTCCCGTGAAAAAGTACGACGGGCGCTCCCTTGCCGCAAAGCGGAGAAAGCTTTCGCAGATGAAGGGGACGGAAGTCATGATCGAACTGTTGGGGCGTGCCATATCCGCCGGACATCATGCCGACTATGTCCTTTTTGACACATGGTTTTCCGGTCCGGCACAGTTGATCTCGGTAAAGAACCTGGGGCTGGATTCCATCGCCATGATCAAGAAAAGCTCCCGTATTTACTACGGATACGAAGGGAAGCAGTTGTCCATCAGGAAGATCTTCGGTATCTGCAAAAAGCGCCGCGGCCGCAGCAAGTACCTTCTCTCGGTAAACGTCACGGTCGGCAGGGACGAACAGATCCCGGCAAAGATCGTCTGTGTCCGCAACAGAAAGAACAGGAAGGACTGGATCGCCTTTATCTGCACGAATCCGGAACTTTCGGAAGAAGAGATCTTTCGTATCTACGGAAAGCGCTGGCAGATCGAAGTCTTCTTCAAGACCTGCAAGTCCTGCCTCAGCCTTGTCAGCGAATGCCACAGCCTTTCGTATGATGCCCTGACCGCTCATGCTGCCATCGTATTTACCCGCTATCTGATGATCGCCGTGGAGCAGCGACGAAATGAGGATGACCGGACATTTGGAGAGATATTTTACTTCTTCACCGACGAGTTGGCGGATATCACGTTTGGCGAGTCCTTCCGGATCATCATTACAGCTATGATAGACAGTGTATGTGCTGTCTTCCGACCGACAGAGGAACAGCTTCAGGTGTTCATCGACGTATTTTTCGGCCGGCTCCCGGAATACATCCGGAATTCACTTTTAAAAGCGGCCGCAGCTGCATAAGATTCCAATATGATTGCCTGTATTATTGAGTTTTCAAGGTGCTATGCCCATTTTTGATATGGGAAGTTTTAGATGCTTATATTATCCTTGAGATCTCTTCGACGCTCCTGCGCTTTTTCGGGCGCGGGGGCTCCGCCGGATATCCGACGGCTATTACGGCGCGTACGGTGTCTCCTTCGCTGATGCCGAGCAGCCGCTTGACCTTGGCGTCGACAAAGGTTCCTATGACGCAGGTGCCGAGGCCGAGCTCGTCAGCCTGAAGCAGAAGATAGGCTTCAGCCATCCCCACGTCGCCCTCCGCAAAACGCTTCTCACCGTAGCGCTCGGCTACGGCAGGCATTACGTTCGGGTGCGCGTCTTCAGAAACGACGATGAAGGCCTGCGCTTTTTCGGCCCACTGGTTGAATCCGGCGTCCTGAGCAAGCCCGGCAAGTTCTTTCCGCTTAGCCGCATCCATAACTATCGTGAATTTCCACGGCTGGCTGTTGCAGGCCGACGGTGCCATGGACGCTGCTTCGACGCATGAGAGCAGGAGCTCCTTATCGACCGGTTTATCGGTGAAGTTCCGGCAGCTGCCGCGCTTTTTCGCAAGTTCTATGAACTTTTCCATTGACTTCCCTCCTGTTATCTGCAAAAGAGCCGTTCCGCTTTTGCGGAACGGCCCGGCTGTCTTATTTCACGAGCGGCTCGACTGTTCTTATCGAAAGCTCGTCAAGCTGCTTCTTCTCGACTTCGGACGGCGCGTCGCTCATCGGGCACTGCGCCTTCTGGTTCTTCGGGAATGCCATAACGTCGCGTATGGACTTGCTGCCCGTCATCAGCATAACGAGGCGGTCAAGCCCGATAGCGAGCCCGCCGTGCGGCGGCGTGCCGTAGCTGAGTCCTTCGAGCAGGAAGCCGAAGCGCTCCTTTGCCGCTTCAGGCGTAAAGTTCAGCGCCTGGAAGGCCTTCTGCTGCATCTCGGGGTTGTGTATCCTTATCGAACCGCCGCCTAACTCCGTGCCGTTCAGCACGACGTCGTAGGCGCGGGAGCGCACTTTTCCCGGCTCGGTGAGCAGGAATTCCACGTCTTCGTTCATCGGTGCCGTGAACGGATGATGGACCGCGGTATAGCGGCCTTCCTCGTCGTCCCACTCGAAAAGCGGGAACTCCGTGACCCAGAGGAAGCGGAAACCTTCCTGCACCATGCCGCGGGCACGCCCGAGGTCGAGCCTTATCTGCCCTAATATCTCGCAGGCCTTGCGCCAGCTCTCGTCTGCCATGATAAAGAGCGCGTCCCCGTCTTCTATGCCGGATATCTCTTTCAGCTTCGCGATCTGCTCATCGTTCATGAATTTAACGAGCGGGCCTTTGAGCTCTCCGTTCTTGACCTGGAAGTTTGCCATGCCCTTTGCGCCGAGCGCTTTTGCGCTGCTCTCAAGGTCCATAAGTTCTTTGCGTGAGAGCGTGCCGCCGCCGGGCAGACGCAGCCCTTTTATCGTGCCGCCGTTTTCCACTAACTGCGCGAACGGGTTTTCTCCGCCCCTGAAAGCATCCTCAAGGGATACCATCTCCATGGGGATCCTCATGTCCGGCTTGTCGATGCCGTATTTGTTCATTGCCTCATTCCATGTCATGCGCAGGAACGGGGTCTTCACTTCCACGCCATTTACGGCCTTGAAGAGCCCGGCAAGGTAATTTTCCACGAGCGTCATTATATCCTCTTCGGTTATGAAGCTCATCTCGAGGTCTACCTGCGTGAATTCCGGCTGGCGGTCGGCACGCAGGTCCTCGTCGCGGAAGCATTTCGTTATCTGCATGTAGCGGTCACAGCCGCTCACCATAAGCAGCTGTTTGAAGAGCTGCGGCGACTGCGGCAGGGCGTAGAATTTGCCCGGGTTGACGCGGGACGGCACGAGATAGTCGCGCGCTCCCTCCGGCGTGGATTTCGTCAGCATCGGCGTTTCCACTTCGATAAAGCCGTTGTCCGCGAAGTAGTTGCGTGTGTAGCGCGTGACGTCATGGCGCGCTTTCAGGTTGGCCTGCATCGACTCCCTGCGCAGGTCAAGGTAGCGGTATTTAAGGCGCAGATCCTCGTTCACGCTGTCGGCATTCTCTATCTCAAAGGGGACAAGCTTCGCCGGTGCCAGGACTATGAAGTCTTCGACCAAGAGCTCCACTTCTCCTGTCGCAAGTTCCGGGTTTTCCGTCCCTTCCGGACGCTTGCGCAGCATGCCGCGAACCGCAAGCACATATTCGCTGCGAAGCGCTCCTGCACGCTCGTGCGCGTCCGCGTTCAGCTCCGGATTGAATACTATCTGTGTTACGCCTGTTTTGTCCCACAGCTCGATAAAGATGATCCCGCCGAGATCGCGGCGGCATCTGAGCCAGCCGTTAAGCACAGCCTTTTTCCCGGCGTCTTCGATGCGGGGAGTCCCGCAGTACATTGTCCTCTGCCAGGTGGCGTCATAATGTCGTTCCATGATTATCCCTCTTTATATAAAAATTGCTCTCACTGCTTCAGTTTATTGATGAGCTGCTCGTCCGTAAGCTCTTCCTGTGTGCCTTCTTTAAGGTTCTTTACGGTGACGACGCCCTTTTCGATTTCGCTCGTTCCGATGATGCAGGCATATTCTGCCGCGGCTCCGGCCGCTTTCATCTGCCCCTTCATCGAACGTCCCATGTAATCCATGTCGGCGGATATCCTGCTGCAGCGCAGAGTGCGCATAAGCGCCATCGCGTCGAGGCGCGCAGAAAGCTCGGCCGCCACGACATATACTTTGTTTGCCGGCTTTCTGCCGAAGGAGCAGCCCTGAGCCTCCATCGTCAGGATAACGCGTTCGATGCCGGAGGCAAATCCCACTCCGGGCACGTGCGGGCCGCCTATGGCCTCCGCCAGGTTGTCGTAGCGTCCGCCGCCGCAGACGGCGTTCTGGGCGCCCAGGTCTCCTGACTGGATCTCATACGCTGTTTTTGTATAGTAGTCGAGCCCGCGCACCAGACGGTTGTCATGCACGACCACGGCACCTATCTTTTCGAGGCCGCGGTTCAGCTGCTCGTAATGGTCGCGGCATTCGTCGCAGAGACAGTCAGTAACTGCCGGAGCGTTTTCCGTTATCTCTTTGCATATCGGGCTCTTGCAGTCGAGTATGCGCAGAGGATTGCGCTCGAAGCGGCCCTTGCAGGTGTCGCAGAGCTCGTCGTAGCGAGGACGCAGGAAATCCTGCAGCGCCTTGCGGTATACGGGGCGGCACTTGGGGCAGCCCACGGAGTTGAGCACTACCTGCAGGTTGCGAAGCCCGAGCCTGCGGTATATCTCCATCGAAAAATCTATCGTTTCGAGGTCGACCAGAGCGTCCTGCGCGCCTATAGCCTCCATGTCGAACTGCACGAACTGGCGGTAGCGTCCCTTCTGCGGCCGCTCATAACGGAACATCGGGCCTATTCCCCACAGCTTTGCCGGCTGAGGCCCCTTGCTCATTTCGTTTTCCAGATATGAGCGCACCATCGAAGCCGTCATCTCCGGACGCAGAGTCACGCTTCTGCCGCCCTTGTCGATAAACGTGTACATCTCTTTTTCCACGATGTCGGTCGTATCGCCGACGCCGCGGCTGAAGAGCTCTGTATGTTCGAATATCGGGAGATGGACTTCTTTATATCCGTAATCATCCGCCACGTCCCGGCATATGCCGGTAACGTACGCCCATTTCCAAGATTCGTCGCCGAGTATGTCTCTCGTGCCACGAGGAGCCTTCACTGCCTCCATAACAACCGCCTCCCGTAGTATTTATTGTTTTTTTATTTTGCAGCCGCAGCACAAAAAAAGATCTGCACTTCAAACTGATATGATACTTCAAAAGTACCATGCAAGACAAGATAGAAACGCTATTTTACGGCATTTCC
>JAFYJW010000061.1 GCA_017537925.1 Synergistes sp.
ACTTTTACCGTGATCTGCCCGGCCATTAATTTTTGCGCTCTCTTTCAAAACGCCTTGCCGGACGGTGCGGTCTTTCCTCTTCCTCATAGCCGCCGCGCTGGCGGTCAAAGCCGCGGTCGCGCTCCGGTGCGCGGTCGCGTCCGCCGTCCCGGCGCTCTCCCCCTCCTTTGGGGAAGTGCGAATATCTTTCTTCGCGCTCTTTTTCGGCCGGTATCTGAGCCGCGAATTCCGGATTCCGCGCAAGCTCGTCCAGCTGGCCGAGCAGGCGTTTGCGGCTTAAGTTCACGCGGTGCATGTCGTCTATCTCTTTTACGGTGACCAGCACCTTGTCGCCTATCTCAAAGGCTTCTTCGACCGAAGGCACTCTGTAGTTGCTGACTTCGCTTACATGAAGCAGCCCTTCTTTGCCGGGGAGCACCTCAATGAAGACGCCGAACGACAGCATCCTTGTAACCGTGCCTACGAATGTCTCCCCCGCTTCGACCTCTCTGACAAGATCCTTTATTATCTTCTCGGCCATGCGGGCAGCTTCGTCGTTAACTGCGGCGATGCTGACCTTTCCGCTGTCTTCTACGTCGATCTTCGCTCCGGTCTGCTGAACTATACCGCGTATCGTCTTTCCGCCAGAGCCTATCACGTCGCGAATCTTCTCAGGGTCGATATTGAACGTGATTATCTTCGGCGCGGTCGGCGAAAGTTCCGGCCGCGGCGCGGATATCGTTCTGTCCATAATGTCGAGTATCTGGAAGCGTCCCTTTTTGGCCTGGGCAAGCGCCTCTGTAAGTATGCCGCGGTTGATGCCGCCGGCCTTGTTGTCCATCTGCAGCGCGGTAACGCCGTCGCGCGTACCCGCTACCTTGAAGTCCATGTCTCCGTAATGGTCCTCAAGGCCCTGTATATCCGTAAGGATGCATATCTGCCCTTCGTCTGCGATAAGGCCCATCGCGATGCCCGCTACGGCCTTCTTAACGGGGACGCCTGCCGCCATCATCGAAAGGCTGCCGCTGCAGACAGAGGCCATCGAGCTGGAACCGTTTGATTCAAGGATATCAGACACCTGACGCACAACATACGGGAATTCCTCTTCTTCGGGGAAAACGGCGCGCAGCGCTCTTTCGGCAAGAGCGCCGTGCCCTATCTCACGGCGCCCCGGCCCGCGCATCGGGCGAACTTCTCCGACCGAATAGGGCGGGAAATTATAATGCAGGATAAATCTCTTCGCCTGTTCGTCTATCTTCAGGCCGTCCATCATCTGGTCGTCAAGCCCTATCATACCGAGGGTCGTGACACCGAGCGACTGTGTCTCTCCGCGCGTGAAGAGCGCAGAGCCGTGAGTCATAGGCAGGATGTCAACTTCGCAGGTTATCGGGCGCAGCTCATCCATCGCGCGTCCGTCGGCGCGCTTTCTGTCAACGACAAGCAGTCTGCGGACGGCTTTCTTTACCATCTCATCCATCACGCCGGCGATATACTTCTGCGAATCCGGGTACTTTTCTGCGAACGCTTCCTCGGCCTTCTGCTGCGCTGCGGCGATGGCAGCCGCTCTCGGCTGCTTCTTGTTTATCTGCACGGCCTCGTATATCTCGTCCGTCAGATTGTTCTTCATCCATGTGTCTATCTCTTCTATTACCTCCGGAGCCGGAAGCTGTACCTTTTCCTTTCCTATCTCGGCGACCGCTGTCTCGATGAACTCGACCATCTTGCGGACAGCCTCGGAAGCCAGCTCCATAGCGTCTACCAGCAGATCTTCAGATACTTCCTTCGCGCCGGCCTCGACCATCGTGATGCCGCCCTTATGCCCGGCGACTACAAGATCCAGCGTGCTTTTTGGCAGATCCTGCTCATCCGGGTTGACGACCAATTTGCCGTCGACGCAGCCGATCCTTACTGCCCCTATCGGTCCGTCCCACGGAATATCGGAGATGGAGAGCGCAAACGACGCGCCGTTTATGCCGAGGATATTTGCCGGGTTCTTCTGGTCCACGGACATGACGGTAGCCACGACATGCACGTCGTTTCTCATCCACTCCGGGAAGAGCGAGCGGATCGAACGGTCTATCATGCGGCCGCTCAGAATGGCCGACTCGGAAGGGCGTCCTTCGCGTTTGATGTATCCGCCCGGCACCTTTCCGGCAGAATAGTAGCGTTCCTCATAATCAACGAGCAGCGGGAAGAAATCCATTCCCTCGCGTGCTTTTTCGGCAAGCACGGCCGTTACAAGAAGCGCCGTGTCTCCGTGCCTGGCGAGCACAGCTGCATTTGCCTGCTTCGCAAGGCGTCCCACTTCAAAGGACATCTTCTTGCCGTAAAAATCGATCTCATAGATTCTTTTCATATTATTCTTCTTATTCCTCCTGTTTTTTCTTCATCAGTAAGAAGGATATCACAAAAACAAAAAAATGGCGAAAGGAACAGTTCCTTCCGCCATATTGCGCAAAAATTTGCTTTCTGTGAAAACGTGAAGATCAGTGTCTCAGGCCGAGTCTCTGAATCAGCGACTGATAGCGGCTGAAATCCCTGCTCTTAAGGTACTGCAGCAGCCTGCGGCGCTTACCTACCATGATAAGAAGACCGCGGCGGCTGTGGAAGTCCTTCTGATGGACCTTCATATGCTCTGTCAGCTCGCGGATGCGCGCTGTGAGGATAGCCACCTGTACTTCCGTCGAGCCGGTGTCGGCTTCGTGCGTCTTGTACTCTTCAATGATCGCCTGTTTCTTTTCCTTCTCTATCATCCAAATCACTCCTGTCCGGGCCTGATTCGCCCTATTCCCTTCAGCTCAGGCAGGTTGTGCTGACGCCTGTCCGTGCCGAGGCAGAGAATATATTAACAGAACATACGCGGATTTGGCAAGCATAAAAGGCCCGCAGGCACTTATATGCGGCAGAAAACCATGTTTGCCGCTGCGTATGGCATACGCGGCGAAAAAGAATTATACTTATAACACTCGCTTTACGCCGACGGGAGGGATGCTTTGTGAATACCGCAAAATATGCCAGCGCAGCAAAGAAGATCCGCACAAGCCTTATTCCGATGCTCGTCCTTATGGCGTTTTTTACGGCGGTCTCATGGTATATAATAAAGCCCTTAGCTATCCCTCTTGCATGGTCGATACTTTTATCATATTTCGCGCATCCTCTGTTCAATTATCTGGACAAGCGGCTTTTTCGCGGAAAGTATACAAATCTCGCAGCTTCGATAAGCACCGCCGTTATCCTGGTGTTTATGGCTCTGCCCATACTCCTGCTCTCCATATTCCTGACGAAGGAAGCAATGCGCATAAGCAGAAACCTGATGGAAAGCGGGCTGATAAGCGCTTCGTACAGCGAGCTGACCGCCGCCGCAAAGACTATACCATTCGTCGGGAACCTTGCGGACAAGTTCGGTCAGATGGCAAACCTGCCTTTGGTGGACACTCTGATAAAAAACAACGCGCGCTATGTAACGTCATTCCTCACGGCAGTATCGAGCCGTCTCTTTGAAAGTCTGCTGTCCATGCTTTTGGTGCTTCTCATCGTGGCTATAACTTCATTTTTCCTCGTACGTGACGGTGACAAAATGATCAGATACGCAAGCGATCTGCTGCCGCTCTCCGACGAAGCGCGCAAAAACTTCATCGGACGCACCGCCGTGATGCTGAAGGCCGTTGTCTGCGGCGTGATAATGACCGCGGCGATCCAGGGCGCGCTGGGCGGGCTCGGCTGGTGGTACGTCGGGCTTTCACATCCGGTCTTTTTCGGCTTCTGCATGTTTCTTACAGCAATGATACCGTTCGTAGGCACGCCGTCGGTATGGGTGCCGGGGGCGATGGTCCTTCTGCTGCACGGCGACTATGTGAACTGCGGGATACTGCTTGCATGGGGGCTTCTGGTCGTAAGCACGATAGATAATTTCATAAAGCCGATATTCATATCCGAGGGCAGCAATATCCATATGCTCGTCATATTCATAGGGCTCTTCGGCGGGCTTTACGCATGGGGCTTCCTGGGCGTGTTCGTGGGTCCTCTTATCCTGTCGCTTGCGCTCTTCATGCTCGATATATACCACAGCATATTAAAAACGCCATACGAGATTACCCCGGAAGAGAAGGAAGATGTAAATAATGATTAGGACGATAGCAGTCTCCGGCTTCAAAAACAGCGGGAAGACGACTTTATGCCACAGGCTTGTGGAAGAACTCACTCGTCTCGGAGTACGTACCGGATATATCAAGAGGACTTCGGAAGAAGCTCTCGGAACAGAAGACGCCGACACGTCCAAACTCCGCTCCGCCGGCGTCACTGCCGTGCTGTGGGGAGACGACGGGCTGCGCGCAGAAGAATCCGGCTGCGATATTTCGCATGAATATATCGTATCGAAATATTTTCCGGAGTGCGAGATAGTGATCTTAGAGGGCGGAAAGTATCTTGAGCTGCCGAAGATCTGGGTGGAAAGCGAAACGCCGCGCCCCGAAGAAGTCAAGGGAGTCTTCATGCTGTATGACAGAACGCGCCCCGGCGACGGAGCGTCACGTTTCGGCTGCGGCGACGAAGCGCTTATGGCAGAGAAGTTAGCGGCTTTCGTACGCGGGGAGAATTACAGAAGTTCATCGGTCTTTATCGGCAGCCGCGAGCTTTCGATGAAGGATTTCATAGCGGATTTCGTCCGCGGCGCAGTGCTCGGCATGCTCTCGTCGCTGAAGGGCGGCAAGACGCACGGCGAAGAAGTGAAGATCGTCATCCGCGGAGAAAAAGAAGAAAAATAAACAGCCCGCCGTGCGGAGTATAAAATTCTCTGACGGCAATGCGTAAAGGGAGTTTTTGTGCTATAAATACATATGTTCCTGCGCCGCGGGCAGAGCATGCTTCCGCGGCAAAAGCATCAGAAGGAGAATCGTTTTTATGTCGTCAAAGCAGTCGTCTTGGAACCTGCCTAACATACTGAGCCTTACCCGGGTATTTCTGGCGCCGGTGATACTGGTTTTTCTGACCCTGCGCGCACAGTTCGGCTCTTTCGAGGGAGCCAATATCGGCGACATTATTGCGGGCGTGGTCTTTATCATTGCCTCTCTGACGGACGCGGCGGACGGCTATATAGCACGCAAACGCAATCTCGTAACGAATATGGGGAAATTCATCGACCCGATAGCCGACAAGATACTTGTGATCGCCGTCCTCACGGCGCTTGTGGAAATGCACCGCTTCCCGGCGTGGATGCTGGTCGTCATAGTTTCGCGCGAATTTATCGTATCGGGCCTGCGGATGGTAGCAGCATCCGAAGGCGTCGTCATAGCGGCCTCCAAAGGCGGCAAACTTAAGACCGTAACTCAGATAATAGGCATAATAATGCTTCTCTTCGACATACCTTACGCGATGGTGGTCATGTGGGCGGCGGTGCTGCTTACGATATTCTCCGGCATCGACTACGTCGTAAAAGGAGCTGCTCTTCTGTAGCGCGCTCCGCAGCCGATCTTTCCGTAAGAGCAAAGATCAATAAAAAACCGGCAGCGCATCTGTTCTGCACCGCCGGTTTTTCTTTTGCATGTAATTTTCGTTATTCTGCTATCGAGAAGAGCATGCGCACGGCATCGGCTTTTTCGTCATATCCGCCGCATATCACATATTTCTTGTCATCTATTACTTTCCACAGGTACTCCCCCGCTCCTTCGATGACACCCGAGCGGAATCCGGCGTCAAGGGCTGAAAGGCGGTATGCTTCATATTCGCTGTAGCCTGCCGGCGAGATGCTTATATTTAGCCCGTCTGCGTTCTCTTCAAGAGAAGCTCTTCCGCCCGCGGTCCAGGCCGGGAAAAGCGCGTAAGCAAGCGGCCATGCGGATGCCGGAGCTGCCGCGGGAGCCGGTTTGACTTTGACTGCCGCATTTCTGAGGTCTGTCCCGCACTCGGGGCAGAATTTGGCGCCGGGCGCTGCCGCCTTGCCGCAGACAGGACAAGCCGAACGGGCCGCCGCGTTCTGCTCATACAGTGTTTCTTCGGGGAGCTGGGCTCCGCACTCGGAGCAGAATTTCATCTTTTTTGAGCAGAGCGTGCCGCACGATGGGCATATCTTCACATTCTTTGAAGAGGGGGCTTCATTCTTCTGCGCAGTGGTCTTTACAGAAATGCGCGGCGCCTGCTGATAAGGCTCCTCATAGACGCGCTTTCTCTGCTGCGTCACCGCCGGTTCACGAAGCGGCTCTTCCTCGGCCGTACGTTTTCTCGATGTGGTCTTCGGCTGCTTCGGCGAGACGATGTCAAGCAGCTTGTTCTTGATAGCCTGCTCTACCGCACGGCTGACACCCTTTGACAATACTTTTTCAATATCCAGAAACGCCATGGAAATTCCTTCCTCTCCGGTATGAAACACTCTATCTGTTTCTTTATTTTTTTATCATATCATTGCAGGCGCAATAAAACAATAAATACTTATAAAGCAAAAACGTGTATAAAAAGATCCGGTCTTTTCCCGTATGCCGGTTGTTCCGCTGAAACCGGCAGCGGCAGTTTCCGTCCTTATCTGTGCTGACGCGCTGCGGTTCTTATCCCTGCCGTCTGCAGGATCCTTTCTTCTATTTCGGATGCTTTGGAGAAGCCTTCCTTCAGCAGAGCCTCAGTCGATTCATGAAGAGCGTGCCGGAATCGGTATGCCATCGCGTCAAAGCGGCGCATTGCCATCTTTTCGCCAAGACCGATCTCATCGGCGGCCTGCCGGAATGAATCTCTTGTCAGTTCATCCAGATAGACAGCTTCGCCGATGTGAAAAGCCATTTTTCTTGTGCTTTGTTCATAGATCGCGGTGCTGATAATGTCGTAAGCCGGAGCCAGGCGTATGCTGCGCATATCCTTTCCGTAAAGGAGCGAGAAGTTTTTGATGTGAGCGTCCGTGTTTCCTATCAGGAAATTAAAGACGACGATATCCCACAGTTTCAACTGGTCAGAGACGGGGTCTGCGGAATGTTTTCTCAGGACATCAAACATGCCTTTCAGATAACGGTCATTATCTCTTTCATACTTTGCCGCGGCCGGTATTCCCATCGCCTGCGCAAGATCTTCCTGGTGCAGGCGGTACGGCCTCGGCAGCCCGCTGACAAATGGACAGTCCGCTCCAAACAGCCGGTCATAGCGCCGCGAGGCAAAAAGCACTTCGTGCTCCCCGCCTTTTCCCGTATTGATTATAAAGTTTTTCGGAACGTCAAGCCCGCAGCGTTCAGCAGTCATCATCGACAGCCTCTCGTTGGTTACGACCGCATCCAAACGTACATGGCTCTGTTTAACGATATGTGTGCTCGGCGCTGTTCCCGCCGGAAGATACCATGCAACCTGAGGTTCGTAATAGTATAAGCCGACCTTGCCGGACGCCCCGGTCAGCGACAGATGAGCCTCGGTTACCAGTTCCGCGGACTTAACCGCACCTTCAGCGGCAAGCTCACGGATTTTGCTTTCAGCGATTCTTTCATAGGAGGCTTCCAGTCCCTCTTCAGCCTCTGTAATGCACAGCGCGCCCAGGCATTCCCGCCCCAATATGTGAAGGATGGACAGATAGTCCCACTCATCGACGTGCATCCACTGAGCTACAGTCCGCCGCGTGAACCCCTCCGGCAGCAACCCTTCAAAAAAGTTTGCAGTCTGTTCAGCGGTAAACGGGGCTTCCTGCATTGGAAGACTGATCGAAACAGGTATGCCTGAACGTTTCCTGTATTCATCCGAATATCGGAAGCAGGCGTCGGCATTATTTCTGCCGGAGATGCTGCCCACAGGGACCAGCACGCCGTTCTGTTCCGCGCTTACGATAAGATTCTTCATCGCTTACCCTCTCGGCGTCAGAGTGCAGTCAAGCCCCAGAATATTGGCAAGAGCGATGGCTTTGCCAAGTTCGGCCGTGCTCTTTCCGTTTTCCAGGTCGGAGATGAAGGTTACACTCAATCCGCTGAACTCTGAGAGGAAAAGCTGTGTATATCCGAGTTCCCTGCGTCTGCGGCGCAGCGCTGCGCCAAAGTCCTTTGCATCCGATATCAAAAAACCGCCCCCGTTTAAGCCGTTCGGCTAAATCAGCCGGAACAAAACCTAATATTTGCCGTTCGGCTAAATTTCAGCGCTATTATTATAAACTATGCCGTTCGGCTTAGCAAAGGACAAACTCATACAAAGATGGCGGATGCAGGACAGCGGCCACTGCATCCGCCCGAATTACAGCTGCTGATTATCCTGCGCTGCGGCAGGCCGCATCGGGCGGGTCTTATTCAAAGCAGAGATAATCGTCCCGCCCCGCGATATATTTCCCGTAGTCGACCATCGGGTCTCCGCGATATATGCCGGCAGCGCTTGAAGGCACGCGCCCGGCATAACGGACAGCCATGATAGTCCGGTTGCTGCGCAGGAAAACGCCGCTGCCGGAAGATATCCGACGCTCTGTCGGTTTTGTTCCGTCACGATATGTGAAGCCCTCGGCCTCGGCGTTCTTCATGAAAAGATCGCGGATATCGTCGTTTTCAAAAGAGATGTAGATCATACCGCCGTGTTTAAGAAGATCTGCTACTGTACGCATTTTTGCGCCCCCCGGAAAAGTATTACCCATAAAGAAGGCGAAAAAAAACACCCATCGCAACGATGGATGCCGCTGTACACCCATCGTTCAAGCTTTAGCACCTTACCCTGCGGCAGGTTGCTGTGCGGTCATTGAGCTTGTCTCTCGCGCACTCTTTATAGGCATAATTATTTTATTTGTGCCGCGGCTTTTTGTCAACCTGACATCAGGCGCAGCCGCGCACAGGAGTTACACGCGGGACGCCGCTCTCAGGATCTTACTTTAGCCTCAGTACCCGCGCGAAGACGGGCTATATTCGAACGGTGACGCCACAGAGAAAGAAACGCGAGCGCAAAGGAAGCGGCACAGTACGGCCACGGCATTTTAAAGAGGACAGTAAAAAAGGCCGCGGCAAAAAGACCTGCTATCGAAGCAACGGAGACATATTTCGTCGTCTTCATAACGACATACCATACTGCTCCTCCGAGCAGCGCAGGGAGCGGCATGAAAAAATCATAAAAGCCGATAACTCCGAAGGTGGTAGCGACTCCCTTGCCCCCCTTGAAGCGCAGCCATACCGGGAAATTATGCCCAAGCACCGCGCATACACCGATAAGGGCAAGCACCCAGTCGGGCGCGTTTGTAAAGGCGGCTGCCGCAAATACAGCGACGCCTCCTTTGAGCATATCAAAAAGAGCGGTAGCTACCGCCCATTTTTTGCCAAGAAGCCTGCCGACATTAGTGGCGCCTATGTTGCCGGAACCGAACGTCCTTATATCTTTTTTCGCTATGAATTTAGCAACGAGAAACCCGGCCGGACAGGATCCCGCAAGATAACCCAGCACGCATAATAAAAAAGCCGTCATAAAATCATCTCCCGGCAGAAATATAAAACAAACAGCCCTGCAGCAATTTTATGCCTCTGAGCTGCAGAGGTCAAATAACGTGAGGCACATGCTGCAAATAGGATGCAAAAAGACAGAAATTCCCGCAGCCGAAAACTGCGGGAATCCTGTCGATAATGTAAAAAGCGAAAACTGAAGTTATTTCTTCTTTGCTTTTGCGGCCGGCTTCTTCGCTTCATTTACCGCTTCTTTCAGTGCTTTGCCAGCGCGGAAAACAGGAACGTTCTTAGCCGGGATCTGGATGACTTTCATCGGATCCTGAGGATTGCGTCCCTGACGGGCGGCTCTCTTCTGAACTTCAAATGTACCGAATCCGACTATCTGGACTTTCTCTTCTTTTTTCAGGGAGTCATGAATATCGTTGAATACTGCCTCTACGACCTCGGCTGCCTTTTTCTTTGTGATTCCTTCTACTTCTTTTGCTATTGCGCTGATAAGATCTGTCTTTGTCACTACAAGCCACCTCCAGCAAAATTAACACTGCGTCGCGCAGTCTTATAGATTTATACCGATAAATCGGCTCTGCGTCAAGAGTTTTTTGTCATAAATCGCACATCTGATGCATAAAAAATCAATTTTTGCCGCTTTCCCGATTCCTCATGAAGATCTTAAGCGGCACCCCGGAGAAATCTGCCATTTCACGCAGCGTATTGTCAAGATGTCTCCTGAATGATTTTGAACAGAGCTGCGCGTCGTTTACAAAAAATATAAACGCGGGCGGCGCTCCGTCTGCCTGAACGGCATAGTATATCTTTAAGCTGTGCCCTTTACCGTCGCCCGGCATCCTGTCGAAGACAAGAACCTCTTTGACAAGGCGGTTCAGCTCGGCCGTAGGTATGCGGCGGCGGCGGTTCTCTTCGACTTTCAGTATCAGCTGCGGCAGTTTGCCGAGGCTGCGGCCGGAAAGTGCCGACATAAAGAGCTTTGGGGCATGCGCCGCAAACGGCATTTCTTCAAGAAGTTTTTTTGTCATGATATCGCCGGTCTTTGCCTCGCGCGGCGCAAGATCCCATTTATTTACGGCAAGTATCAGTCCCTTGCCGCGTTCCAGGACCTGTCCGGCAAGGCGCTTGTCCTGGTCTGTGGCGGGGTCCTGTGCGTCAAGCAGCAGCAGCGCAACATGACAGCGGTCGATAGCCTGATATGTTCTTACGTTTGAATAGTATTCGAGGCTGTCCTTCACGCGGCTCTTATGGCGCAGCCCGGCTGTGTCAAGGAAGCGCACGGCGCGCCCGTCGATATCCACGACTGTATCGACAACGTCACGCGTGGTTCCGGCTACGTCGCTTACCATCGAGCGCTCTTCGCCGGCAAACGCGTTCAGCAGGCTTGATTTCCCAACGTTGGGACGCCCTACTATCGCGACCCGGATCTCTGCGTTCTCTCCCCCGTCCTCATATTCTTCCGCGGCGAGCCTTGATACCACCATATCAAGCATTTCGCCGAATCCGGTATTGTGCACGGCGCTCACCGCGGCAACATCGTCGAAGCCGAGGCCGTAGGCCTCGCTGAGCATCGAGTCTTCCTGTTTTTCGTTGTCGAGCTTATTCATTGCGACGACGACGGGCCTGCCGCTCCTGCGGAGCTTCAAGGCTATCTCTTCGTCCACCGGAGTGATGCCGGATCTGCCGTCGACCACGAATATAACGGCTGCGCTTTCCTCAAGCGCAAGGTCGACCTGCTTTTCGGTAAGCTCCATGAACTGATGCGGCGTCTCAGACATTATGCCGCCGGTGTCGACGATATAGAATTTTTTGCCGCCCCATTCGGCTTCGCCGTACAGCCTGTCTCTTGTGACGCCGGGCTGATCGTCCACTATTGCGGCGCGCCTGCCAAGTATACGGTTGAATATCGACGATTTGCCGACGTTCGGGCGGCCGACTATCGCAACTATTGCCATCTTTGTATCCTCTCGTGAATCAGTTTTTGAAGCTGTGTATCGGCGCGGGGATCCTGCCTCCGCGGTTGATGAAGGCAGCGCACGAGAACCTGTTTACGGGCATCACCGGGGCGTAGCCTAAAAGCCCTCCGAAAGTCACGGTATCTCCGGCTTCCTTGCCGTAGACCGGGATTATGCGCACTGCCGTAGTCTTGTTGTTTACCATGCCTATCGCCATTTCGTCGGCTATTATGCCGGATATCGTCTCGGCCGAGGTATCGCCCGGAATCGCTATCATATCGAGGCCGACCGAGCATACGCATGTCATCGCTTCAAGCTTGTCGAGCGTGAGCGCTCCGGCCTCTACCGACTCTATCATGCCGTGGTCCTCGCTCACAGGTATGAACGCGCCGCTCAGGCCCCCTACATATGAAGAGGCCATGACGCCGCCCTTCTTCACGTTGTCGTTGAGTATCGCAAGGGCTGCGGTGGTCCCCGGAGCTCCGGCGTATTCGAGCCCCATCTCCTGGAGTATCTCCGCAACGCTGTCTCCGACGGCGGGAGTCGGCGCAAGGGAGAGATCTATTATGCCGAAAGGCACACCGAGGCGCTGCGACGCTTCGCGGGCGACCAACTGACCGACGCGCGTTATTTTGAACGCGGTCTTCTTGACTGTTTCGCAGAGCGTTTCAAAATCCGCTCCGTGTACCTCTTCGAGCGCGCGCTTAACGACGCCCGGGCCGCTTACGCCCACGTTGATCGTGCATTCGCGCTCGCCGACGCCGTGAAAAGCCCCTGCCATGAACGGATTGTCTTCCACAGCGTTGCAGAAGACGACAAGCTTCGCACAGCCTAAAGAATCCTTGTCGCGCGTGAGATACGCTGTCTCCTTCACGACTCCGCCCATGCGCCTTACCGCATCCATGTCAATGCCTGAACGCGACGCGCCCAAATTCACCGACGAGCAGACGATATCCGTTGACGCAAGAGCCTCAGGTATCGAATCCATCAGTTTTCTGTCGGATTCGCTCTCTCCTTTTTGGACAAGGGCCGAGAAGCCTCCTATGAAGTCGACTCCAACTTCCTTTGCTGCTTTATCGAGGGCTTCCGCTATCTTCACGTAATTTTCACATTTGCATGCCGCCGCGGCTATAGCCACAGGCGTCACGGATATTCTTTTATTCACGACAGGCACGCCGAATTCCACAGCTATCTCATCGCCTGTCTTTACCAGATGCTCGGCCTTTTTTGTTATCTTGTCGTAGACTTTCGCGCAGAATTTTTCTGTGCTTTCATCTGCGCAGTCGAGAATATTTATTCCCATCGTGATGGTACGGACGTCGAGGTTTTCCTCCCGTATCATCTCATTCGTCTTGCGTGCTTCGGAGATAGTTATCATCTTTATATCCTGTGCATGCTTTCGAATATCTCTTCGCGCTGGAAGTTTATCGAAAGGCCGATGTTTTCGCCGAGTTCCTTCAGACCGCCTGCCAGCTCTCCGGGAGAGCAGCTGCATTTCGTTATGTCGATTATCATAAGCATATCGAAGTAGCCTTTTATTATCGTCTGCGATATCTCAAGGACATTTGCGTTTTTATCCGCCAGATACATGCAGACCTTGGCGATGATTCCGACCTGGTCCTTCCCAAGGACAGTAACTATAGCTTTTTTCATGATATTATCCCCGCCTTTGCCGCGTTTTCTTGTCTAATCAAGGTACAATGATACAGTAGGATATGATTTTTTGGTAGCCGTTATCGAAAAAAATGGCGCAAGCAGCGCGCGCAGCGCATCAAAGCGTTTGGTGCGCACCCATACCTCCGCTTCTCCTTCGTCCTGCACCCAGTACTCGCTCTCGGAAGATTCAAGCGCTTCGGCTACCTTCATGACAGTTTCATTATCCGCTTTGATTCTCACGAGCGGCGTAAAGGGCGGCAGTTCAAGCTCGCTGCGCTCCTTTAGCTCGCGCTTCCAGAATACCTGCCAGCCCCGGCGCAGTCCCTCCTGCCATCCCGATGCCGGTCTTCTGCTCTGCACTACGACCTTTCTGTTATCGGAATCGCCGCGCCACATAGACTCCCACAGCATCGAAAAAGCCCTCGCGCGTGCGTCGTAGCCCTGACCGCGGGCCTCCGCGTCCGCGTCTATCCAGCCGATCAGCGCGGGCGACAGCTCGTCGCAAAGCGAAAGAATCCTTCTTGTGCCTACGATAAGAGCGCCGTCCGGATACTCTTTTTTTAGCTGTTCCCCGCTGGGCAGTTTTTCTTCTTTGTCCTGAACCAGTATGGCGTTCTTAAATTTATATATCAGCGCAGCCCGTATACGCTCGTACAGCGCCTCAAGCCCGGGACGCGAACCGGTCAGCATGCGTCCTCCACAGTTGGGACAGCTTTCCGGAACCTTTTCGGTGCTGCCGCACAGTACGCACCTGAGACAGTTTTTATTTTCCTCCCAGCGCATCGCAGATCCGCATCTGGCGCAGCGAATTGTGTTTCCGCACTCGCCGCAGGCTATCTCCGACGCATATCCCCTGCGGTCAAGCAGCCAGAATACCCATTTTCCGCCGTTTCTCGCTTCCGTGCTCTCACGTATAAGAGGTACGCTCAGGGGCAGCGTGCCGCTTAACGCACTGAACTCGGCAGCCTGTGAATCCCTTGCCGAAACGAATATCAGCTTCGCGTCGTTTTTATCCTCGCGGCCGCCCTGTCCGATACGCATATAGCTTTTTGACGAAGGCATGCTTCCGCCAAGCACAAAGCGCGCGCCGGCAAACGAGGCGCGCATGCCGAGCAGCGGCCGCGGATGGTATACGGGATGCGACTGCGTTCGCCAGCTTCCGCTGTTTTCCTCGTCCATCACTATTGCGGAAAGCCGGCGCATCGGCGCGAAAGCGGCTGCGGGAGAACCCACGATAAACCCGACGTCCCCGGAGCGCGCAGCGCGCCACAGCCTCCAGCGAGCCGCGGGAGAGACGGGCCAAAGCGCGCCGCGATCCTTAAGCCCCTTTGGCATGGCTTTCCAAAAAGCGGACGCTAACTTTGACTCCGGGAAAAGAATCAAAGCGCCGCTTTCACTCTCCGCTATTTCCATGTATCGGTCCCAGCGTTCGGAGAGCTTCGTGCTGTAGACGCTTTCCGATGAGAACTGCCGCGGCTGCGGACTGTCATCCGCAGCTTTTATGTCCGGCAGTTTTTCTTCGGTAAAAAATTTCGAAGGCAGAACAGTTTTGGCGGCAAGTCCCGTGCCGATGAACCATGTGTCGCCGAACCATTTTATAAGCTTCCACAGATCTTCCGGCAGAGGCGGCTTCTCATCTATGACAGAGCATATCTTCTTGAGACGCCTGCTGCTTTCTTCGCTGCCGCAGCTGTCAGGGAGAGTAAGAGCGACACGGCCGCTGCTTCCGAGCGGCACAGCGATCCGGAGACCTTCAGCCAGCGCCGTTTCGCTCACGTATGACAGCGGGGTCCACCACGGAGCCGGAACCGCGGCGCTTATTATATGCATTACATTTCAGTCCTGAGCTCAGACGCGGCGTCGAATATGCGGTGCGCCGCCTCCTCCTTCGTCCCGGAGAAATGCACTGCTTCACGACCGCGCCGTAATATCGTGATGACGTTTCTTTCGGACGCAAAGCCCGCATCGGATGCGGTGACGTCGTTCGAAACTATCATGTCCAGATTTTTCTCCGACATCTTTTTCTGCGCGTTTTCTATCACATTCTGCGTTTCGGCGGCAAAGCCGATCAGCGTCTGACAGTTCCGTTTGATCTTGCCGAGCGCCGCCGCTATATCCCTGTTCTGTACGAGTTCGAGTGTCATATCCGCGCGGCCGCCTCTTTTTATCTTCTGATCGGCCCTGCGCGCCGCTTTATAATCCCCGACCGCCGCCGCCTTGATGATGATATCCGCGTCTTTGGCAGCTTCGATACAGGCGTCATACATATCGTCGGCGCTCACGACATTTATCACTTCGACTCCGGCCGGAGGAACCAGAGATACAGGGCCGGATATCAGCGTTACGGAAGCGCCGCGCTGGAAGGCGGCCCTCGCAAGCGCATATCCCATCTTACCGCTGCTCGGATTGCTTATGAAGCGCACCGGGTCGATATACTCATGAGTCGGGCCTGCCGTCACGACGACACGCAGCCCGAGCATATCCTTCTTATCGCAGAGCGCCATTTTTACATAGTCGTTTATCACGTCCTGCGAAGGAAGGCGTCCCTTGCCTTCATAGCCGCACGCAAGCAGCCCGCTGTCGGGGTCGACTATTATCGCGCCTCTTTCTCTCAGTACGCGGATATGCCGCTGCACGGCGTCGCTTGAGAGCATGTTGCCGTTCATAGCCGGGAACATCAGCAGAGGCTTTTTGCAGGCAAGCATCGCGGCGCCTAAAAGCGTCGACGAGTCACCGTCCGCCGCAGTCCTGAGCGCGTTTGCCGTAGCCGGCGCTACAACGAATATATCAGCCCAGTCGGCAAGCGTGATATGCGGTATCTCCCAGCCATGCTCTGCGGAGAGGAAATCGCGTTCGGTCCAGACGCGCCTTTTTGAAAGAGTCGACAGAACCATCGGGCTCACGAATTCCTCGGAAGCCCCGGTCATTATCGTTTCTACCTCAAAGCCCATTTTCACCCAGCCGTGAAGCAGCTCCGGCGCTTTATACGCGGCAATGCCGCCGCTTATCCCGAAAAGTATCTTACTGTTCAACTGCTTCAGTGGCGGCCTGCGTGGGTTCCAGTATACGGTATGATATCCTTCCGTTCTGGACGTCCTCAACGGCCTTTGATATATATTTCTCGTCGCTCTCCGCATCGCGGCGCTCGCTGAGCTGGCGCGCGCGTGCCGAAACTACGAGAGTCAGTATATATTTGTTGGGTATATTCTGCTCGCGGTAAATCTTTTCAAGATCGATATAGATCATTCTTTTTCCTCCCTGTATTCCGTTACGATATTTATAAAATCGTTCACAGCACGGTCAAGCACGTCGTTTATGAGAACATGGTCGTACTCGTCCGCGTGTGAAAGTTCTTCCTCGGCGTTGCGTATGCGCATAGCCTGCTCCGCGGCGCTCTCGCTGCCGCGACCCTTCAGGCGTCTGATAAGCTCCTCCATCGAAGGCGGCTTTACGAATATCGTTACAGCCTCCGGCATCTTCTCCTTTACAAGTTTTGCGCCCTGCACGTCGATCTCAAGCACTATGTCGCTGCCTTTGTCAAGCGCGTTTTCGACGGTTCTTCTGAGCGTGCCGTAGAGATGTCCGTGAACGTCCGCGTACTCCAGAAACTCACCTGCGGCGATCCTGCGGCGAAATTCCTCTTCACTGATAAAGTAATAGGTCTCGCCTTCCCTGTCGAGCCCCGGCCGAGGGCTTCTTGTCGTGCAGGATACCGAAAACTTCATATTGGGCAGTTTTGGCATTGCGTTTTTCAGTATAGTTCCCTTGCCAACTCCAGCCGGACCTGAAAAAACATAAAGCTTGCCTTTCATTGTCACTCTGCTTTCTGATCTTCTTCTTCGTTCTCAAAACGGGCCGCGATCGTCTCAGGCTGAATAGCTGAAAGTATCACGTGCCGGCTGTCCATAATCAGTATCGACCGCGTCTTGCGCCCCTGAGTCGCGTCTACTAAAAGGCCGGCTTCACGAGCTTCATCCTTCAGTCGGCGCACAGGAGCGGAGTCCGGGTCGATCACAGCGACTATGCGCTCCGCCACCGCTATATTTCCGAAACCGATGTGAACCAGTTTGTACGGCATATTATTCAAGATTCTGTATCTGTTCGCGGATGCGTTCGAGGCAGGCTTTTGCGTCTACCGCAAGCCACCTTATCTCCGCATCGGCTATTTTCGAATCGAGAGTGTTGACTTCCCTGTTCATCTCCTGGACAAGGAAATCGAGCTTGCGTCCCGTGCTCTCGCCGGCGTCGCCTGTTTCGCGGAATTTCGCGATATGGCTCTTAAGCCGCGCCAGCTCTTCGGAAACATCCCACTTGTCCGTAAGGAGAACTATTTCCTGCATATAGCGTGTGTCTTCAAGCGCGCTGCCGGCTTTTTCCAGCGTTTCGCAGACACGGGCCTTCAGCGCTTCAAAAGCGGCGTCACGCGTCGGAAGCCAGCGTTTTTCTATTTCAAACGTGATCTTTTCCAGATCGTCGACATGTCCCAGCACTTCTTCACAGAGATGAGCCCCTTCGGTCTCGCGCATCTTCTGCCACGAGGCGGCCGCGTCGGCAAGCAGCTCCTCGAATACCGCTTCAAGACTCTGCGCTTCCTTTTCTTCGTCAAAGCGCGGCATATCGAGCACGCCGGGGTACTGGACGACCCTTTCCAGGTCGACGGCAAGCGGCATGGCAAGACCTCTGCGTATCTCCGTCAGTTCATTGCAGTATGAAAGCAGGATATCTTTATTTATGCATCCGATGCGGAACTGCTGCGCCCAGAGCACCTCCATGCGCAGCTGCACCTTGCCGCGCCTGAAGAGTTTTCTCATCCGCTGATGGAACCACGGCTCCCATGACGAGAATTCGCGCGGCAGGCGAACGGCGATCTCCTGATAGCGGTGATTCACGCTTGACAGCTCCATGCTGATGGTGCCGTAGGAAGACTGTATCTGAGAACGGGAGAACCCCGTCATGCTTACATACATGCTTATTACCCCTTCGCAAGATATAATGCGCACACACGTCCAAAAGACGGTAAATACAGCGCAACGATTCTATTATGATATATCTTTTTGCGGCTCAGCGGCAACTGATTCGGCAAATAAACTTTTAATTTCATCAAGCAGTTCCGGAAGCCCGCTGCCGTCGACGGCGCAGGTACGGACCGGACGTTCCCCGCGGGCTCTGAACTCCGCCGCGGTAAGCTCCGCCCCGTCCGCGCACTTGTCGGTCTTGTTCAGCACGACTATCCTCGGCACACCGTCTGCTCCGAGGCCGCGCAGCGTCTCAAGCACTATATCAAAGACAGAAGACGGGTCGTCGGAAGACGCGTCGAGCACTATAAGCAGTATATCCGCGTACGCCGCTTCCTCAAGCGTGGCCCGGAATGCCGCGATAAGCTCGGGAGGCAGCTTGCGTATGAAGCCGACCGTATCGGAAAGCAGAAAATAACCGCTTCCGTCGCGGTAGGATATTTTTCTTGCAACTGTATCGAGGGTCGAAAAGAGCTGGTCTTTAGAGAGTATCCCGGCGTCTTTGGAAAGGGTCTTAAGGAGCGTGGATTTTCCGCTGTTTGTGTAGCCTACGAGAGCCGCCACAGGCACGCTGGCGCGTTTTCTGCGGTCGCGTCTCTCGCCGCGGCGCCTGCGCACGTCTTCAAGACTTTTTTCGATGCTCTTTATACGCCTGTCCAGCTTTCTGCGGTGGCGTTCAAACTCGGTCTCGCCGGGGCCGCGCGTGCCTATGCCGCCTCCTGTGCGCGACATCTGGTGCCCGAGTCCTTTAAGGCTTGGAATCTCATACCTGTACTGTGCAAGCTCGACCTGCAGCTTGGCTTCCGCGGTAACGGCGCGCCGTTCGAATATCTTCATTATAACGAACGCCCTGTCCCAGACAGCGAGAGAAGTAAGCTTCTGCAGGTTGCTTTTCTGCGTAGGCGTAAGAAAATCATCCACGACAAGATGCGTGACGCCGAGAGGCATAGAATACTCCTTTATCTCAAGAGCCTTGCCCGCGCCTAAAAAATAGGCGGGATCCGGAGCCCTGCGCTTCTGTACGACGCGCGCCTCGACCGGGACATTTATATTGCCAAGCAGCATCACAAGCTCGTCAAGGGAAAGATCTGCGTCGTCTTCTCCTCACGATACCGCGGCTATAACCGCTTTCTTCTGCTTCAGCGAAAGGTCCGCTGCCTGACGTTTCTGTCTGCTCAACGCCTGCTCTGCTCCATGAACTCGCCGGCAAGCGACGCTATCACATCCGTAACAGCCTCCGCGTCCATATCGGAGCTGTCAAGTATGATGCAGCCTGGAGCCGGGCGCAGAGGAGCTATCTCTCTCGTCATGTCATAATGGTCGCGTTCGTTTACTTCTTTAAGCACCGCTTCGTAGTCTGCTTCTTCCCCTTTTGCCCTGCGTTCGAGGCAGCGCCTGCGCGCGCGCTCTTCGGCGGAAGCGGTAAGGAATATCTTGAGCTCCGCGTCAGGGAAGACCACAGTCCCCATATCACGGCCGTCTGCCACAAGCCCGTTTGCCGCCTGCGCGCGCTGAATCGACGCAAGCGCGGCGCGGACCTCTGCACGAGCCGCATATGCCGATACTATCCTGTCGACCTCAGGGGTCCTTATCGCTTCAGTGACGTCCTCGCCGGAGGCGGTGATTCTGCCGCCCGGCAGAAGTTCGATATCAAGCGAAGAAAGAGCCTCTGTTATACGATCCCCCTCTTCCGGAGCGATGCCCGCCCGCTTCAGCTTCAGCGCGACCGCGCGGTAAAGCGCCCCGGTATCGAGATACGGCAGACCGATTCGCGCTGCCGCTGCCCGCGCCACGGTGCTCTTGCCCGCACCGGCGGGCCCGTCTATCGTTACCACTATATTTTTTGTTCCGTCCGCCATGATAAGCCTCCGTTCCGCCGGTCGATCATTCTGATTTAAACCCGGCCCTGTCTTTCTCAGCACGCGCTTACTTGCGCGATATGGCAAAAATTATTCTCTTGCAAGGCCGACTATATCGGAAAGCCTCTTCTTTCCGTATCTTGTTATATATTCAGGCAGGCCTGCGCAGATCGCCTTTCCGGCGTTTACGTCGGCGAAAAACGCGCTTCCCGCTTCGACTGCCGACGCGCCCGCAAGCATCATGCCGGCGCAGTCTGACGCGCTCCTCACTCCGCCGCAGCCTATGACAGGTATTTTTACCGCACCCGCTGCCTGCCAGACGACGCGAAGCGCAAGCGGGAAGACCGCCGGACCGGAAAGCCCTGCAACAACGCGGTCAAACACCGGCTTTCCGGACGCCATGTCGATCGCCGCTCCAAGCCATGTATTCGAGCAGACCAGGGCGTCTGCTCCTTCTGCCTCGACAGCCCGCGCCACAGCTGCCGGGTCGGGCGTCTGAGGCGTCATCTTCACCCAGAGAGGTCTGTTCCAGATCTTTCTTGCCGCGGCAGCGGCCTTTGCCGCCGATGCGCATGTCATGCCCCATGCCATGCCGTCTCCGTCCGCGTTGGGACAGGATATGTTCAGCTCCGCGGCGGCTATGCCTTCGACGCCGTCAAGCATGCGCAGAGTCTCCTGCGTGTCCCAGACAGCCTCCATAACGACATTTGCGATAACCGGAACAGGACAGTTTTTAACAAGTTCCGAATAGTTTTCTATGAACTTTTTAACTCCTGTATTCTGAAGGCCTATGCTGTTGAGTACGCCGGCCTGTGTCTCCCACAGCCGTATGCCGCGGTTTCCGCGCCTCGGCGCAAGGCTTATCGCCTTGGTGCAGATCGCTCCTACACCGTCAAGCTTTTCTCCGCTCCAGAACTCCTCCGAATACGGCCAGACGCCTGAAGCCGCTATCACAGGGCTTTTCAGTTCCACTGTTCCGACTTTTGCAGATATATCAATTGTCATGCAGGTCCACCTCATCAGCCCGGAAGATCGCACGGTCCACGCAGACGCGCTTCGGCCCTCCGGAGGTCTCTACCACACATCCCATACAGCCGCCAAAGCCGCACGCCATCCTCTTCTCAAGAATATAATAAAGATGCTCAGGCGTACTTTCGTAAAAACGCCGCATCGCATCAAAAAAGCCCAGGGGGCCGCAGCACCACAGCTCTTTTTCGGCGGAGAGGGGCCGCGGCAGCGCGGCAAACATCGAATTCCCGCGTCCGAAAGAGCCGTCATCGGTATAGATCTGCGCGTCGGGATAAAGGCTCAGTATCTTCTCGGCGAAAGCTTCATAACCGCGCCCGGGGATGCCTATAAAAAGCTTCGCGCTCTTCCCGCGCTCCTTCTTTTTAAGCAGCACGGCGCCTGCGCCTACTCCTCCCGCCGCAAGTATCAGTTCCTTTGCTCCTTCAGGATACGGCTTCCCGGTAAAAGCGCGCACCTTAAGACGCTCTCCGGGCTTCACGGCGGAAAGCATCGCCGTTCCGCGCCCGACGACCATATAGCAGACCGATATCCTTCCGACCGCCGGATCCGCGTCTGCTGCCGCAAAGGGACGCCCGAGCATCGGGTCGTTCCCGCAAGACGGGTAAACAAAAACACAGTTTCCGGCGCGCGCGCTCACCGCCAGTTCGGGCGCGTCGAAAGACATCCAGAATATCTTTTCCGTAAGCTTTATATTTTCGGCAACAGTCAGGACAGAATCGTTCAATGCACGCGGCGCGGAGCCGTATCCTCCCACCGTTATCCCCCGCTTTCACAATACAGGTATTTGCTGATAAAATATATCAGCTTATATGAAGCTATTTTACCATTTCTGAGCCACTGCGATGGGAGGCATACGGATGAATTTCAGGTACCTGCTGAAAGCTGCCCTCGGTGAAGAACCCTGCGACACTTTATTTACCAACGCCCGCTTCGCCAATCTTTATACTATGGAACTGGAAAAAGGCAGCATAGCGGTAAAGGACGGCATTATCGTCGGTATCGGCAAATACGTCGAAGCTAAGGAAGTCATCGACTGCAGCGGAAAGATCCTGGTTCCAGGCTTTATTGAAGGACATATGCACGTTGAAAGCACATTTATGACGCCGCGGACGCTTGCTGCGGTGATATCCCCGCTGGGGACCACCACAGTCATGCCGGACCCGCACGAAATTGCAAACACCTGCGGAGTCGAAGGCATTCGTTTCATGCAGCGCGAAAGCGAAGGGCTGCCGGTAGACTTCTATTACGGAGCGCCTTCATGCGTTCCGGCTTCCGAGTTTGAAACTCCGTATGAACATATCGAGGCCGATGAGATAGACAAGCTGTTCAGAGAAGGCGTCTGCAATCATCTGGGAGAAGTCATGAACTTCCCCGGGGTAATTTCCGGTGACGAAAAGACCTGGGCAAAGCTGGAAGCTGCCGACGGATATGTGAAAACAGGTCATGCGCCCGGCGTGAGCGGAAAACTCCTGTCAGCTTATCTGCTGGGCAATATAACCTCAGACCATGAATGCAGCAATGTGGAAGAGGCAATGGAGAAGATGCGCCGCGGCATGTTTATAATGATACGCCAGGGCGCCACAGCCAGAAACCTTGAAGATCTCGCTCCGATACTTGCGGAACATCCCGAATACTCATTGCGCTGCCTTGCGGTAAGCGATGACACGACGCCGGATTATATCGCGGAAAGAGGGCATATGGACGGCGCTCTGCGTGAAATGATAGGCTTCGGCGTTCCCCCGATCTGCGCTCTGCGTACGTTAACGCTTACGCCGGCAGAATACTTCAGGCTCAGCGACAGAGGGGCCATAGCGCCGGCAAAGACGGCGGACATCGTAATGCTTGACAACCTCAGGAACTGCAGTGTGCTGAAGGTATGGAAAAGAGGAAAGCTCGTTGCAGAAAACGGAAAATGCACTGTAGAAATAAAAGGAGCGGTAAAGTCGCCTCTGCCGGGCTATACACTCGGCACACGCACCCCCACCGCAGAAGAGCTGGAAATCAGGGCGGACGCCGCCGGTAAGAAAATAAATGTTATAGGCATAATCCCGGGGCAGGTAGTTACAAAGACCCTCAAACTGGTACCCTCGGAGGAAAACGGCCTGATCTGTGCCGATGCGGTCAGGAACCTTGCCAAGATGGCCGTGGTCGAAAAGAACAGAGGCACGGGACGCACTGCAATAGGATTCCTGCAGGGACTCGGACTCAGGCAGGGCGCTATAGCCTCCTCCGTGGCGCATGACGCGCACAACTATACATGTGTCGGAATGGACGATATATCGATGGCGGCGGCCCTGCGTGAGCTCGCCCGCATAAAGGGCGGGATCGTGCTTACGGAGGGAGAGAAGATTCTGGCTGAACTTGAACTTCCTGTCGGAGGACTTATGAGCCTGCTCTCCGCCGAAGATATAAAAAAGAAAACGGCAGAGCTTGCTGCGGCACGCGATTACCTCGGCAGTGAGAACAGCAACGCTTTCATGTACCTGAGCTTTATGTCGCTCTCGGTCATACCGGAGCTTAAGCTTACAGACAAAGGCTACTGCGACATAACGAAACCGGACGGCATAGTGCCGCTCTTTACGGACTGACGCAAAAGAACACAAAAGCGGGGAGCGATCCCCGCTTTTTTATTCTGTGAACTATTTTTCCCGCGTAAATCAAGGAGAAAGCCCGGCATGCCCGGCATAACAGCATTTCCAGAGAGAGAACAGACGGAGCATGCCGGGAAGACCGCATATCTTCAGCGCGTCGCTCAGAATGACCTCAGGAATATCTCAGCTATCTCGTCCCTGTCAAGGACCTTATAGCCGTCTTTGAGTATGACAGTCGCTCTGACAAGGTCAGGCAGCATATCCTTTGCCGCGCCGAGCTCCGTTATATTCATCGCAAGGCCCATATCCTTCATCCATCTTTCCATGGCGTCGAGCCCGGCCTCGGCAAGTGCTCTTTCGCTCTTTCCTTCCGCGCTTATCCCCCACACATTTGCCGCAAAGCGCGCGAATTTCGGCAGCCCGTAAGGAAGGATATAACGATAGTACGGCAGCGACACGGCAGAGAGCGTCATTCCGTGGGTCGCGTTTGTAAGGGCGCCGACAGCCTGCCCGAGCATATGGATCATCCAGTCGCAGCTCTTTCCTTTTGAAACGAGCGTATTGAGAGCCCATGCGGCAGTCCACATTATATTGCTCCTTGCCTCATAATCGGCCGGGTCCTTCATGGCGATGCGGCTTGAGTGCAGCAGCGACCTCATCAGTCCTTCGCTTAAATAGTCGCTCGTATTGTCATCCTCGCCGGAGAAATACTGCTCGCAGATATGGTTGAAGATATCATATATTCCCGCCGCCATCTGATAAACAGGCAGAGAAAGCGTGTATTTAGGGTTCAGTATCGAAAAGCGCGGCATTATCTTCTCATCTTCGAATACATGCCCTATCTTTAATTTCTGCTCAGGATTAGTTATCACGGCACCCGCGTTCATCTCAGACCCGGTCCCCGCCATCGTAAGCACGCAGCCTACAGGCAGCGTTTCGCACACCGGCTCCTCAAAGCGTACGTAATATTTCTCCCACGGGTCTTCGGCGCAGTTCACAGAAACAGAAAGGGCCTTTGCGTAATCGCACACAGAGCCGCCGCCTGCCGCAAGTATCAGGTCAGTCCCGTGCTTTCTTGCCGTTTCCATGCCTTCATACAGCTTATGAACGGTCGGATTTGGCATGACTCCGGATATCTCAGCAACATTTTTCCCGGCGTCCTTCAGGATACGCATGACGCCGTCATAAATACCGTTTTTTCTGATCGAGCCGCCTCCGTAGACAAGCAGAACATTTTTCCCGTACTTTTTAAGCTCGTTTCCGAGATACTTAAGAGAATCGTCTCCAAAATAAAGCTTCGTAGGGTTGCAGTAGGTAAAATTGCCCAGCATTACGATCCCTCCGTATTTGTCATCGGTATAGTTTATTGTATTTTATAACATACCAGACGCCGCTAAGGTAATGCAAACATACGGGCACTGCAAAACAAGCCGCACAGCGCCGGATCCGGCCTTGCTGCCGGCCGCGGCAGGTAGGTTTTTAATATGCCCTTATTTTTCGGTCTGTGACAGCGCTTTTTGATTTTTAACCGCGTCGCATGAACGTCAAAAAGTTATTTTTCATATTGACATGAGTGATTTTTCAGATATAATTTGTCCTGTGCTTCGGCAGAGGCAGTGGATGTGCGCCTGTAGCTCAGCTGGATAGAGCAACTGCCTTCTAAGCAGTGGGCCGGGGGTTCGAGTCCCTTCAGGCGCGCCACTTTGCAGCTGAAGCAGCGAGTATGGTGAGTGTAGCTCAACTGGTTAGAGTACTGGATTGTGGTTCCAGTTGTTGCGGGTTCAAGTCCCGTCACTCACCCCATTTTTTATGGCGGATCGTTAGCTCAACTGGCAGAGCACCTGACTCTTAATCAGGGGGTTACAGGTTCGATTCCTGTACGATCCACCACTTTTCCGGGCGATTAACTCAGTGGTAGAGTGTCACCTTCACACGGTGGAAGTCGTTGGTTCGAACCCAATATCGCCCACCATTGCAAATACAGGACTTCCGCGATCAACGGAAGTCCTTTTTATTTTCCTCCGTCTGCCGTTCGGCTTCCGTTAAGATTAAAAACGGCTCCGGTCACTTTCATTCGTGTCAGCGCCGGTATTACGAAAAATATTCGGCAGATAAAAGCGATTCGCATAAAACAAGGCAGGGAACCTCTCCCTGCCTGTTGTTTTGAATATTTGAGACAGCCTGAACGATAAGCCTTATTTATTGCTTTCGTGCCTCGGCGGCTTTTGCTGATCGCTCTGCTCCTCGGGGCGCTGCGGCTGTCCGGGCTTATTTTCAGGGTTCTTCGGCGGTTCTCCCGGTTTGAAATCATGGCTGCGGGGCCGTTCCGGTCTGTCGCCGTTCCACTGGGGATGCTCGCCCGGTTTGAAATCATGACTGCGGGGTCTCTCCGGTCTGTCACCATTCCACTGATACTGCTGCTGACCGTTGTATCCGGAATTATTGCGGTTCCCCGGTCTTCCGGGATGCTGCAGAAGGTCTCTTGCAAGATTGGTCCAGTCTTCATACCAATTGTCTTTTGTAAAGAAAGAGTTTGAATAGAAAAGACCGCCGCCGGCGCTGCCGGCATTCACGCCGTCTATTTCAAACCTGTATCTCAGGTTGTATCCGGCATTCGGAACTCTGAAGACGATCCGCCTCCTCTGAGCAGAGAGCACGGCCGCCGGTACGACATTGCCTGCATAGTCACGCACCAGGATACGGTGCTCATCCACGTTGATATCGCGGTCAAAACAGATTACGACCTTGCCGTTTCCCATGTATTGAATCCTGTTGATAAGAGGCGTGTCGGCAAAAGCGGCGACGCTTGTGAGAGTCAGTGCAAGAAGAGTCAGTATAACAAACGACAATGTCTTTTTCATCGGCATATCCCCCTTAAATGTTTCTGTAACTGAAGTCTATCACAGAAATGTGATGAAAATATGACAAAAAAGTATCGCATTTTTGAAGGCACAATAACTCTGCGCACAGCACAGCATAAAGCCGTCCTGCCAGATCATATATCGATTTATACGCTTACCGGGAATAATGTCATTGGAAAAGTTTTGGCGGTCCTAGCGAGATTCGAACTCGCGTCGCCGCCTTGAAAGGGCGGTGTCCTGGGCCTCTGGACGATAGGACCGTCAAAAAGTGGTGAGCCGTCCGGGACTTGAACCCGGGACACCCGGATTAAAAGTCCGGTGCTCTGCCAACTGAGCTAACGGCTCGCTCACATATCACGAGGAGTTATTATACAGCATTTTAAATTCTTGTCAATACTCGCGCGCCTCAGCCACAGTCCGCCGCATGCCGTCCAGACTGTATCCGCGGCATGCGCCGTCCGGAAAGACAGGGGGCATATATGCAAAAAAGGAGACCCCTCAAAAGAGAGGAGTCTCCCTGAAAACAGCAACGTTAAAAGTTATTTATTTCCCGCAGCCGCAGCCACAGCTCTTCTTTGCCGCTACCGCTTCGCACATCATTTTGTAGCCTTCTTCGAAAGCCTTCTCGTTGAGCTCTTCCGTACCCTTCGGCACGCGGGCGAGGATGGCTTCCTTGATGGCCTGCGGCTTTGTAAGTCCCTTGTCTTCAAGGGCTTTGGCCGCTGTGCCGAGCGCCACCATGTTGACGACGATCTCACGGCCGAGCTTCTCGCGGGCCGTTCTGACTATCGGCAGCATGTATATCTCAGCATCGAGCTTCGGAGGATCGGTGACGAAGAAGTCGTCAAGGATCACCGTAGCGCCTTTGGCTGTGTCATGGCTGTATGTGTCGCAGGCTTTCTGCGTAAGGATTATCTGAAGGTTCGGATGCGAAGCCTTCGGGTAATCTATCTCATCACGGTCGTATACGACTTCGGACTTGGAAGCGCCGCCGCGGGCTTCCGGACCGTAAGCCTGGCTCTGAACCGAATTGAGGCCTTCCGTACGGAGTGCGGCCGCCTCACCAAGGATCACTGCGGCGAGAATGACTCCCTGTCCGCCGGATCCAGCAACGCGAATTTCAAAACGATCGCCCATGATCCGTACCTCCTACTTCTTTCCCTGAGCGCGGGCGATAACGTCGTTGTAGCGATCTGTGTATTCGCGCGCGTTCTCTACATTCAGGAATTCGCCGCAGATGATCTTGCCTTCTAATTCTTCCGGCGTCATCTTGTCGGCCTGTGCCTTAAGGACAGTGTGCTCTTTCAGCCATTTGACGTTGTCTGTCGGGCGGCTGCGCTTGTTTTTGCGTCCGAACTGCGTATGGCAGAAGGAAACGATCTCGACAACCGCAAAGCCCTTCTTCTGATGCTCAATGGCCTTTTTGATGAACTGGGTGCACTGCACCGGGTTGGCGACTGTCGTACGCGCGACATAAGTAGCGCCCGCGCCCTGCGCGAGTTTGCAGACGTCGAATGTCGGGTCGATAGCACCGTACGGAGCCGTCGCAGCGAAAGCGCCTTCCGGAGTCGTCGGGGAGGCCTGGCCGCCGGTCATACCGTAGATATTGTTGTTCATAACGATAGCAGTGATGCCTATGTTGCGGCGGCAGGCATGGATGAAGTGGTTGCCGCCGATCGCGGTGCCGTCGCCGTCGCCCATGACGTTGACTATCGTGAGCTCAGGATTGGCCATCTTGACGCCGGTAGCGAAAGCGAGCGAGCGTCCGTGAGCCGTGTGGAGCGTGCAGGCGTCAATGTATCCGGGCATACGGCTGGAGCAGCCTATACCTGACGAGATGCAGACTTTTTCCTTCGGTATCTGAAGGTCAGCTATCGCGCGCAGTATCGCGTGCATGATGATCCCATGTCCGCAGCCGGGGCACCAGATATGGGGCATGAACTTTGAGCGCAGGAGTTTCTTTACATCTTCGCGTGGCATGGTTACGCCACCTCCTTGATGAAGGACATAATCTCAGCCGGCTTGTAGAGTTCGCCGTTGATGAGGGTCTTCGATATGACTTCGCAGTTCGCCTTTACAGCTCTCTCTACTTCGCGAACCATCTGTCCGGCATTGAGTTCCGGAACGATGATGCATTTCACTCTCTTCGAGAATGCTTCTATCTCTTTATCCGGGAACGGCCAGATCGTGATCGGGCGGAAATGTCCGACCTTAACGCCCTGCTCGCGCAGTTCGCGGATAGCGCGGAGCGACGAGCGGGAGACCGAACCGTAGGAAACGACGACTATCTCGGCGTCTTCCATGAAGTCTTCCCTGTATTCGACGATATCATCGCGGAAACGGTCGACCTTGCGAACTATTCTGTTGGCCTTGAGGTCGATGTCGGGAGCGTCGTTTGTCGGGAAGCCCCACTCGTTCGTTGTAAGCCCTGTTACATGCCAACGGTAACCGTCGCCGAATGCGGGCATCGGCGGGACGTCGTCTTCGTCCGGGCGGTAGGGGATGAAATCGTCCGGGGCGACTGTCGGCTTTTTGCGGTCTACTACTTTATATGTTCCGGGTTCGGGGATGGTTATCTTTTCGCGCATATGTCCGATAACTTCGTCGGCCATAACGAGTACCGGCTGGCGGAAGCGCTCAGCCATGTTGAAAGCTTTGATCGTGATGTTGTAGCACTCGGGAATCGAGCAGGGGGCGTAGGCGATAGTGCCGTGGTCTCCGTGGGTTCCCCATTTGGCCTGCATTACGTCAGCCTGTGAAACTTTCGTCGGGAGTCCCGTCGACGGACCGCCGCGCATTACGTCGGCGACGACGATGGGGATCTCAGCGATGTAGCCGAAGCCGAGAAGTTCCTGCTTAAGTGAGATACCGGGGCCGGAGCTTGCCGTCATGGCTTTCTTACCGGCTATCGAAGCGCCGAGAGCAGATGCGATGCCGCCGATCTCGTCTTCCATCTGGACGAACTTGCCGCCGAGCTTCGGAAGCTCTTCGGACATGACTTCCATGATCTCCGTTGACGGGGTGATAGGATAGCCGCCGAAGAACCTGCAGCCTGCGGCGATAGCGCCCATGGCTATAGCCTTATTACCCTGCCAGAATTCGTTCTGGGCCATAATTATTCACACTCCTTGATGTCAATTGCCAGATCCGGGCATGTGTTATCGCACTGATGGCAGCCAATGCAATCTTCCGGACGAACCGCTACGCACTTAACCTGATCGTTAAGTTCCAGAACCTTCTTGGGGCATATAGCGATACAGAGGCCACATCCCTTGCACCATTTCTCCACAACTTCGATGTTGAACTTCTTCGCCAAAAGACCCACCTTCCTTCCACACTTCTAATCGATTTTTTCTGTCAGCCAAGATATGCTGAAAAGTTGGCATAACCTTTTGTATTATGCCAAAACTTTATAATATATTCAAGCTTGATAATAATTTCTTTATTTTCTGATAAATATACTATATTGCGAAAGACCTGCCCGCTATCTGCCGACCGGGCCTATATCCGGCGCTCTCAGATATACGCCGCGGACGGAACGCGGAGCGACTGCCGATGCTGCGCAGGCCTCGCCGAGAAGCGCGGCGCTCCCCCCGGAAGAAGACTCTTTTTCTATTATCCTGCGTCCGCACTCCCTCACCAGCGCAAAACGCTCAATATCCGGCGTGACCGCCGCGGCGTCCGGGAATTTATCAAGCAGAGCGACAAATTCATCCTCCGAAAGAAATGCGGGAGAAAAAAGCTCTTCTTTGCCGCTGTAAACCGCAGCGTAGCAGTGTCCCTGCCTTGCGCGGAAAAACGGGGCGACGCAGGCTTCGCTCTCCGATATGTCCCATATGAATACCTTAAGGGAAGGAAGAGGCACTACTTTTATCGAAAGAGCCTCCGCAAGAGCCGCGGCGTACGCAACGCCGGCGCGGATGCCGGTATAGGAGCCGGGGCCCGCCGCTGCCGCCGTAAGCTCAATATCGGACAGGCGTACCCCGGCGGTCTTCAGCACTTCCTCCGCAAGCAAAGGCAGTTCTTCCGACTGCTTCCTTCCGAGCATCGCGCTGCGTTCGGCAAGTACGGCGCCGTCTGACGCAAGTCCCACGCTCGTCCAGCGGCCGGAACAGTCCACGGCTAAAGTTATCATATTCTAAGATTCCCCCGTCATAGCAAGACTTTTTATATCTTCCGCAAGCGCTGCGAACTCTTTCTGTATCTCACTGCCGCGCATCGCAAAAACAAGACGGCGATCTTCGCCGCTGCCGCTGAACTCTATATCAACGCGCTTTGCGGAAGGCGGCGTCTCCCATCTTTCGGCCCACTCGACAGCGGCGGCAAATCCTTCGTCAAGGTACTCTTCAATTCCCAGCGAATCCGCTTCATCCCTGTCTTCTATGCGGTAAAGATCGGCATGCAGGAACGGCACTTTTCCGTTATATTCGCGCATGATGATAAAAGTCGGGCTTTTGATTCCATGAAGACCCAAAGCGTCGCCTATCCCCTGCACGAATCTTGTTTTGCCCATGCCGAGAGAACCTTTCAGAAGAAGCAGCATCCCGGGGCACAGGCGCCCGCCCGTTATCCTGCCGGCTGCAAAAGTCTCGTCCGGAGACTCTGTTGTAAGCTCAAAAGAGCTATCCGAGCATCGCTGGAATCGCATCGGCTATTTCCGAAGCAAGAGTGCCGCGCGTACCGTATTTTTCTTCAAGCGCCTCTCCTGCCAGAGCGTGAGCAAGAGCTCCCGCCGCGGCAGCGTCCGCAGCTTTCATGCCTGAGGCCATAAACGCTCCTATGACTCCGGTCAGCACGTCACCTGAGCCGGGGACTGCAAGCGCCGGAGACCCGGCGTCTATCATTTTAAGTCCGTCATCTGAGTAAATAAGAGTATTCCTGCCTTTAAGCAGCGCGCTTCCTGCCTTCTCCGAAAGAACGCGCACTGAAGCGGCCCTGTTCAGATCCACTTCCGAAGCCGTGATCCCTAATATGCGCCCGGCTTCCGCGCTGTGAGGAGTAAGAAGGACGTCGCTCCTCGGCGCAAGCGTTTCTTTATGAGAAGCAAAGAACCAGAGCATATCTGCGTCAAGCAGCATGGGAAGCTTGCATGACTGCCAAAGCCAGGAGAAAAGCCTCTCTACAGAGACGGAACGTCCGCAGCCCGGCCCTGCCGCGACTGCGGAACACTTTTCCATAACTTTGAAAAGCATCTCCTTTGCTTCCGGGACACACATTCTCCCGTCTTTTTCAGGCAGAGGTAAAACTATCGTTTCGGGCAGTTTTTCTATTGCATACTGCGCCATAAACTCCGGGACGGCAAGAAATACGAGTCCTGCCCCCGCACGCAGCGCTCCGAGCGCAGTAAGCAGCGGAGCTCCCCTGTATTCGGAGCTTCCGGCTATTATAAGAACGTTCCCTCGCTTCGTTTTATGGATATCGCGTGAAATCACAGGCAGCAGCGATCTCATATCCTCACGTGAAAGCAGTGTGACAGCCGGCTCACCGGGAAGAACCGCATAGGGAGGGACTCCGATGTCCGCCGTAATTACCCTGCCGCAGGCAGACCTTGCCGGTTCAAGTGCCATCCCGAATTTAGGCGCAAGGAACGTGACGGTAGCAGACGCTTTGACGCACGGCTCATAAACGGATCCGTTTTCCGGGTCTGTACCGGAAGGTATATCCAGCGAAAGGATATTCCCGCGGCCGGAAAGAAGAGAGATAATGCGCGCGGGCTCATTCCTCGGAGCGCCGCTCGTGCCGGTCCCCAAAAGGCCGTCGATAATGCACGACGCGCAGTTAAGCGCTTTTGTTATCTCAGTGTCTGCCATATCCGCGGTATCAAGCAGCTTAAGCCGGGCGCAGCCGATGCGGCGCAGCACAGAAAGGTTTACCGCTGCGTCGCCCTTATATCCGTCATCTGCGGCGCATTTAAGAACGATAACGTCCCTGCCCTGTATCAGAAGGTGGCGTGCTGCGGCAAACGCGTCTCCTCCGTTATTGCCGACTCCGGCAAGAATAACGAACGGGCCGTCTCCCTGCGCTATAGCTGCGGCTTCGGCCGCCGCGTTCTTTGAGGCGTTTTCCATCAAAACGACGGAAGGCACGCCGCACTTTTCCGACGCGATAACGTCAGCCCTGCGTATATCTGCAGGGAAATAATACTTCTGCATCAGTCTCCCTCCAAAACGACCACGGCAGCGGCTACTCCCGCTTCATGCGTGATCGAAAGAAATACGTTATTTACGCCGCGCTCTTCAAGGCGGCGCTTGAAAGCTTCGCTGAAAACAAACACGGGGCCGCTCTCGGTACGTCTGACAATACAGGCGTCAAGCCCTATGGACGCAAGCCCCCAGCCTCCTGCCTTCGCAAGCGCCTCGCGCGCCGCGAAAGCTGCGGCAAAATGCGCGGCCGCAAGGCCGCCCTTTCCCGCGTATTCGATCTCTTCAGCGGAAAAGACGCGCTTTGCAAAAGTTCCGCGCTCAAGCATCTTTCTCATTCGTTCTATATCGCAAAGGTCTATGCCTATTCCCCTGATCATTCTTCTACCTGACCCCGAGCGCCGAGCGCACTATACCTTCCTGCCAGTCCGCCAGTATCTTAAAGCCTCTTGCGTTTTCAAACTGAGCGGTGAGCACTTTCCGCCATGAATCCCCGTAGATCTCCGGTGCAAGCTGCACGGCTTTATTCACAAGCTTTTCAAAATACCTTCTGTCCGTTGCCCATCTGCCGTTGCGCCCCAGATAAAGGCCGCTTATATAGCCCCATATATTCTTATAATAGCGCGCGGAGACCGGATAATCGTCACGCACCTTGCGCGCGTAATCCCTGAGGAACTTGTCGACAGAGCTGTACTTGCGGAACGATGAGCGCACCGCGACATTCTTTCCGCCTATATCCTCGCCGCTGAAGGTCTCTATATACGGCATCCCCAAAGCTATCCAGGCTCTGTTTGCCTTTATCCCGGCTCCGTTCAAGCCTTCAGTCCACAGCCTGCTCTGCCAGTTGCCCGTCTCATGCGCGCAGTGGACAGTCGCGCCAAATGCGTTTACCGCCCTGTATCCCTGCGCAGCGTGATAGAAATCGAGCGCGCTGAATGCATATGCTGGCGCAGCCACAGCCACGGCATAAAAAAACAGAACCGCAAGAAATATGTATATCCGCCGCAAAAAGCGCGGCCCGGCATAACTGCCTGTCATCATCACGCTTCATCCCTAAACCGCAGAATGCCGGGGCGTCTGCCGCGTATCCCGGCCTTGCCTTTACGGGCTCCTTCAAGCAGGACAATACATAAACCCTTAATTTTTATATTATATATCAGCAGCGGGGATAAAACAGTGGCGAAAAGAAAGCACATCCCCGGCGCAAGGCAAAATATGATATCGCGCTGCAAAAATGCTCTGCACCGGCGGCAAAAACGGGCGGCAAACGGGCGGCAAAATGCCCGCAAAGAGTTCTTGTCAAATCTAAAATTAATTGATAGAATACTGAGGTGCCGGAAACGGGCATGTCAGGGTGGCGGAACTGGTAGACGCGCTAGATTCAGGATCTAGTGGGCATTAGCTCATAGGGGTTCAATTCCCCTCCTTGACACCACTTAAAAATCTGAGCCTGTCGCTGACAGGCTCTTTTTTGTTGTGCATTGCCTTTGCACCTGAACATCTGCACGCCTTTTTCATTTATTTGCATCATTTTTGCCGAAATATACGCAAATTATTCGAATAGCCCCTTCCGTTTATACCGTTTGCGCAAATATCGGTCTGACGTCCTTCTACGCGCGGCCTTTTCTGACGGCAAACGGAACAATAAAAGGCACGCCCACCGGTAAACCGTTGCAGTCAGACGCATCAAGCGTAATGTGAGCTTTGCCCGCCGCTTCCTCCAACGCATAATAAACAGTGAACAGCTCTTCTGTCCCCATCTGATCTGCGTTGTATCCGAGCTGCCCGATAAGATCTAAAACCGATATCTTCGTCCCGTCAGGCATCTCGCGCAGTTTATCGATCATCTCGTCGATCATGCTCATTACGGCTCACTTCCTTTCAGGGTTTAGAAAACGAATCATTTTGCGCTGCAGCTGTTATTTTTTACTCCTTTAGCCCTTCGGTGATCTGCCTGAAGAAATCCGCGTTCCACAGATCAAGCGACGCGGTGTCTTTAATAAACAGGCGTACATCTTCTTTTGCCTGAGTATAATCGATCTCATCAAAGCGTGCGCACAGCAATCTTTTTACATCGGCGAGGGTAAAGTCTTCGTCCGCATTCCACGCATTAGACTGTACAAGCCGCGCCTTCAAATGCTCTGTATTGAGCGCAGCGCCGCGGGAGATATAGAAAACATAATCATAAAGATCGCGGCCTTTAACACGACTCTTCCATGCACGGCAGATCACAGCATGTACCTTGCCTGCGAACAGGGACGGCATATCATACAGTATAACTTTGTACGGCGCGGGAAGCAGGCGGTATTTGTGCTCGAAGGCTGCTCCATCCGGCGGATTTGTATCAACCTCAAACTTGATCCTGATCGTTTCATTGCCTGCGATTCTGCTTGCTGCCGAATCCGATGCGTAGAACAACAGCATATGCTCTTTCGTGCTGCCTTTCAGAAAAGCGGAGCGTATTGCGGACTCCTTTGTTTTTTCTTTTTCGTATATCTCCACGTTTAACCCGTAGGTTATCACTTCTTTTTTCAGCATTGGAAAATAATGTGAAAGAGAAAATTCCGGGTCGGGCGTCATCAGCGAAAAATCCAGATCCTCCGAAAATCGGTCAAGACCGTAAAAAATTCGCAGCGCTGTTCCGCCGTAAAAAGCTGTTTTCTTAAAAAAACCAGCACGGGACAACCCGCAGAGCACGATTTCCTGCATGACCTCCTTTACCGCGTTCTTCTTATCCGTTAATCCTTCAGCATTATACCTATTCAGCATTTCAGTAATCACACTGTTCATAATGCTTTCCTCCGCAGGCACTTCATCAGATACTTCAGGTTGTTGCTGTGATACATATCGCCGATCTGCAATATGCCGTCCGTATCCAGCTTTGCAAATTCCGTACTGTCTACCCGCAGATCTTCAAAGAGCATTCTTTCGATCTCACGCTGACTTGTCACGGGAGGCATTGTATAAAGCTTATCACACAGCGCTTTTTCAGGACATGCCATATGATATGGATAACCGTTTTCCTCCCTGATAACGATTCCGAACGGATATACGTCTGACGGAACATCACGGTAGGCGAAGCGTCCGAAGTGGTTTACGTATTCCTTTTTCTTTTTCTTTTCAAACGTGGCCGATGTGAATGTACGGACAGCCTCAGGAATCAATCCGTAATCAGCAAGCGCATAATCGAAAGACAGGTACGACGGCCCGTAAATTGCTCCGGCCAGGCATTGTCCCGGCGTATTTCCGTTCGTCTCATATATGCCCCGGGTAAGCGGATAGAGTTCACAACTATCAACAAGCCGCCTGATCTTAGCCTTCGGATTCGCATAATTATGATACTGCTCTATCAGCATCTGCGTCGTTAAAATCACAATTTTCGCCTCCAAGTTCATTATAAATGCACTTAAAGGTGAAAATCAATAGTTTTATCTGCTATGGCTGATTTTTAGGTATGCCCTATTGAAGTATTCCTTTTCAGTCACCGCAGAAAAAATCAGAATCTGTTTCAGAGAACGGCAGTTACTGAAAGCGCCCTCACAAATGGTATCTGTTCCTTCCGGCACGACGACCGTTTCGGAGGCCCCGGTATATCTTATAAGATTGTTGTCTTCGATGATAAACTCATTCATATCCGCAGACCTCCTTTCATGCGCTTAAAGTACGAGTCGTTCCAATTATACATCCTGACATTCTGTCGAGCGCTGCAGCGTCCGGCATATTTGGCCTGAACGCACTTGATATGACGATAAAATACATGATACATATGCAATATGCTATAATATGTGTATGAAAAGAGGTGATGTTATGTCTACGACAACGATGAACATCAGAATGGATACGGAAGTAAAGAAAGAGGCTCAGGCGCTATTCTCGGAATTGGGTCTGGATATGACCACCGCCATCAACATTTTTCTTCGCCAGTCGATACGTGAGCGCGCGCTGCCTTTTGCGCTGCGCCTTGACCCTCCTGTTCCAAACGCAAAAACGCTGGCCGCAATGAAAGAAGGAGACAAAATTTTAGGTTCTGGCAAAAGCAGGTTTGAAAACGCCGAAGAAATGTTTTCTGAGCTTGGTATATAAATAATCCTCAAGCCCGAATACACCGGTCAATTCAAGAAAGACCTGAAGACCGTTCAGAAAAGGCAATATGATATCGAAGCACTTAAAAGAATAATCTGCCTGCTGTGCGCCGAAACGACTCTGCCGCCTAAAAACCGCGGCCTCCAGTTGACAGGCATATGGCGCGGCTGCAGGGAATGTCATATCGCCCCTGACTGGATACTTATCTACAAAATCGGGAACGGGCTGATTGTCTTCGAACGCACCGGGACGCACGCGGATCTGTTCGGCAGATAACCCTGCATCTATCCTGTTTCCACTCTCCCTAATTTCTATTCTTCCGCCGATTTATCTGCACTGCTCCATATTTCTGCGGTCTCCTGACATGCCGCATGTGCATAATGGAGATCTTATTATTACCTTCATAAAGTACTTAAATCTTTCAAGTTCCCCGGCATTCAAACAAGTTATACAAAGTTCCCTCCCCTAATGACGATGTCCTGCAGGAAACGGTCAGTATCATATTTGACATAAATAATAGTTTTAGTATAATCGCATTGCAATTGCATTGCATCTATTATTCTTTAATAAGGATAATAGCAAACCATCACCAGGCTTCGGCCGGAAAAGAGGCAGAAATGAAAAACTTGTTCAAACGCAGCAACTCCGTATTACTATGCGCCGTTTTGGCATTGGCGCTGCTGTTCTCCGTCTGCGGCGCAGGCACAGCCGCGGCGGCAGCCGGCACCGCGAAAGATACCTGGACCTTTGTCGATCAGGCAGACAACATCGTCTCGGTGAAACTTCCCGTCAAACGCATGGTAGTGCTGCAGCACCACTCCATCGACATCATCTGCCAGCTCGGCGGCCAGGACAAGATAGTCGGTGTCGAGGGACAGTGGTCGAAGAACCTGGGCAACTATATCGCCGACATCTGGCCGGCTATCAAGAATATGCCGACCGCAGGCACGCTTGCCGAGCCGAATGTTGAAGCGGTCGCAGCTCTCGCCCCGGACGTCGTGATCGTTGCGTCACAGGCAAAGAAAGAATCCTGCGCCCAGCTTCGCGATATGGGCATCCCGGTCTGCGTGGTCTCCCTTCGCGGCGAGGGCAGACAGGCCGAAGCGCAGAACCCGCGCCTTGCCAATGCCGACGCAGCCTATACACAGGGCTGCGAATGGGCTATCAAGACTTTAGGCAGGCTGACCGGCCGTGACGCGCAGGCCAACGCTCTGTGGGCGTTCTGCCAGGAAAGCCGTAAGATGGTCGACGACGCTGTCGGCAAGATCGCCGACAAAAAACGCGTGCGCGCCGTCACAGTTATGAACAAGAACGGCGTCTACGGCAACGACAAATACGTAGGCTGCATGCTGCTGAGAGCAGGAGGCATCAACGCTGCTGCAAAAGATCTCCAGGGCAACGGCACCTATAATGCGGAGACCCTGGCAAAATGGGATCCCGATGTGATAATCACACAGGATCGTTATCCCGAAGTGTATAAGGAACTGACGACTTCGCCGGAGTACGCCAAACTTCGCTGCGTCAAAGAAGGAAATGTCATTCTCGCGCCTTACTGGACCAAACCGTGGGGCAATCCGGACGCAGACTCTATGGCTCTTGGCGAACTGTGGCTCGCATGGAAATTCTATCCGAATAAGATCAGCGGAGAGACCGTATTGAAGCGCGCTCAGGAATTCTATAAAAAGTTCTACGGCGTGCCCTTCACCGGCACTCTGACGCCGACACTGTAATGACGCTGCCGGCAAACACAAAGAAAGTCTGGGGAGCAATGTTATTTATATTGCTCCCTGTTTTCTGTATTCTGGTCTCTTTAACTTTAGGCGTGTACCGCATTTCCGTGCCTAATGTCTTTCAGATACTGCTGGGCAAAATGACCGGCAATATCCCTGAAGAAATAAAAGCAATAGAGATCTCAATGGTATGGGATGTACGGCTGCCGCGAATCCTGGGCGCCGTGCTCGCGGGCTGCGGCCTGTCTATCGCCGGCGGAGTATTTCAGGCTCTCTTCAGCAACCCGCTGGCGGATCCCTATACCCTGGGCGTATCCAACGGCGCCGGTTTCGGGGCCGCGCTTGCCATCGTGCTCTCCTTTTCCTCAATGATGATCCAGCTTTCGGCGCTCTGCTTCGGCATAGTTTCGGTCGGCCTGACCTTCCTGCTGGCAGGACGGAAACGGCGCGCGCCTGTCACGATGATCCTTTCGGGCATGCTGGTCAGCGCTTTTTTTGCGTCGCTGGTATCGCTGCTTAAATTTACCGCCGACCCGCAGGAAAAACTGCCGCAGATAGTATACTGGCTCATGGGTTCGCTGACCGGGCTGCGCTACAGCAAACTGCTGGTGGTGCTGCCGGGCTTTCTGACCGCGGTCGTCGTGCTGCACCTCTACCGCTGGCGCATCAACATCCTAAGCATGGGAAACCGCGAAGCGAAGTCCATGGGGCTGAATGTGAGGCGCGACCGCACGATGGTCATTCTGGCCTCTACGCTTCTGACCGCGCTTGTAGTCAGCATCGCAGGCATAATAGGCTGGGTGGGGATAGTTATACCTCATCTGGCAAGAATGATCGTCGGTCCCGACTTTCGAAAACTCATGCCGGTATCCGCATCGCTCGGCACCTGCTTCCTGCTTATCATCGACGACATCTGCCGCACGCTGACGGCGCAGGAGATACCGATAGGCGTGGTCACAGGAATTATCGGCATACCTATCTTCCTCTACTTCATCCTGCGTGAGAAAGTGAGCTGGGCCTGATGAGACTTGAACTGCAGAGCCTTAGCTTTGGTTACGATGAAAGCAGGATGATCCTGCAGGACATATCCTTCGCCCTTGAGGGCAGCGGCGTATTCTGCATTCTCGGCCAAAACGGCACCGGCAAAAGCACGCTGCTGAAATGCATCGTAGGCGAAGAAAAGGCAACGGGGCGCGTGCTGGTGGACGGCAGGGATTATTCCAAATACACACAGCGTGAACTGGCGCGCAAGATCGCCTACCTGCCCCAGACCCACGTCCCTACCTTTCCTTTCCGTGTCATAGACGTCGTGATGATGGGGCGCAGCGCCCATATGCGCTACTTCGCTTCCCCGGGCGCCGCTGAGCTGAAACTCGCTATGGACAACATGGAATTCCTCGGCATCGAACGCCTCAGGGACAAACCGTACACGAACATCTCAGGCGGCGAGCGGCAGCTTGTCATGATAGCCGCCGCGCTTACCCAGCAGCCTGAGTTCCTGATCATGGACGAGCCTACCGCGCATCTGGATTTCGGCAACACTCATCGCTTTCTGGATCTTGTGCTGAAGCTGAACGAAAACGGCATCGGCATACTTATGACCACCCACTTCCCAGATCAGGCGCTCTACCTCGGCGCGGAAACGCTTGTGCTGAAGGACGGCACGCTCTGGAAGAACGGGGCAGCAAAAGACGTGGTAGATGAGCAGGGCATGTCGGATCTGTACGGCCTGCCGGTACATATCGGGCGAATCGGCAGCAGGCGCGTCTGCGTCGCGGGAGAATTTGAAAACGGAGAGCGTTGATATGGACAACAGAGAGATATCGATGCTCTCCAACAAATACTGGTCCGGAAGGGCCACGGAATTCTCCGCTCTGCGCATGAAGGATTACGAAACTCCGATGCGCGCGCGGCTTCTGGAATTCATCGCATCCGTTTTGCCGGAGAGCAAAGGGATAAAAGCCCTCGACGTGGGCTGCGGCGCCGGTTTTCTGACGCTGCTTTTGCTTGAGCTCGGCTGTGCTGTCACAGCCGTGGATTTTTCAGACGAAATGCTGGAAGAGGCAGCACAGAACTGCCGTGACAAAGGATATGCCGGCCGCGGCGCGGAATTCATCAACATGGACGCGCAGAATCTGAGCTTTGCAGACTGTTCATTTGATTTCGTCATAAGCCGCAATGTTCTCTGGACCCTGCCGGACGCGGCAAGCGCTTACCGCGGGATGTTCCGTGTTCTGCGCCCCGGCGGCATACTGCTCAACATGGACGCCAATTACGGCAAGACCTTCAACGCCGCCGACGCCCGCGGCGAAACACCGGTGCATCCCACTCAGACCCTTGAGCAGCTGCGCACCCGCAACCGCATATCGCGCGATCTTGAAGTGACGAAGGCAGGCCGCCCTCTCTGGGACCTCAGCCTGCTGTGGGACTGCGGCGCATCAGAGCTGCGCTGCATACGCAATTTTGAAAACGTGATCGGGATAAAGGCCTACGATCAGGCAAGCGTAACGGCTTCCGCAAACAGCTCAAGCGAGATGTTCGCCGTTATCGCGGTCAAATGATTCCACAGACATCTTCCGCATATCCTGAATCTCAAGCTGCCGGTGCGCTTCCTGTCCCCCGTTAATGAGAACCGATATTGACCGGTGCTTCGACAGGCGGCAGATCAAAGAGACCTTGATGCTGCTTCCGAGCTTCAAATAAGAGCCGGTTTGCGCGCCGAAGCCGAACCGGGTATCAGGATTCCTGCTTCAGATTCCCAAGGTCGGAGAAGTCCGTTTCAAACAGGATCTCCTCCGGCAGTTCTTTCTTTTGCAGGAACATGAGCATATAGATCGGGAAATAGGTGACCTTGCCGACTGTCTCAATGTTGCCGCCGCAGAAAACATACCCTTCTTCGATGCCGTAATCGATCTGATTCAGCACATTGTCCATGGCATTGTGGCGGTAGTAATCCTTGCCTGACTTGATCTCGACGGGCAATACTTTTCCGCCTTCTTCGATCACAAAGTCAAGCTCGCCGAACTTCTTGCTGTTGTAGTAATAGAGCGTATAGCCATGGGCGGTCAGCTCCTCGGCGGCGACGTTCTCATATATCGAGCCGAAATTGATTGTCGTTTCATGCTGCAATATCTTAAGCTGAATCTCGCCTCCATACTGCGCTGCCAGCAGGCCGACGTCGTTGGGAAAAAGCTTGAACAGATTCTGCGATTTGGATAAAAGCAGAGGGGCCTTCGGTTCGCCCGCCACGTTTGCCGGAAGCGCGACGCCCGCATTCTTCAGCCAGAGGAAGCTGTCGTAATACTTGTCGAACCTGGTTTTTTCATTCAAATTCTTCAGGATGAACCGCTTGTTTTTCGCGTTCAGCTCGCTGGGGATCAGATCGAAGATCTCGTTCAGATACAGCCGGTCCTGCGCGTCGTATTTGGAGATGTCGCGCCGATACAGCCTAAGAATCGCGTTCTGTTCGTCCGCAACGCGGCGGAGGTTTTTGGTTTCCATGTAAGCGGAAACGGCAGCCGGCATCCCACCGACAATAAGATACAACTCAAATAACTGCATCATCCGCTTGTGGATAAAGGGGTCCACGGGCGTTTTTGTTTCAAACGACTTACGCAGCGCATCAAGCACATTCGTGCCTACGCCGTTGGCAATCGCAAACTCTTCAAAGTCCAAAGGATACATCCGGACAATATCCATGTAGCCGACCGGAACGGAAGCGATGTCGCGGAATACCGTCCCAAGCAGCGAACCGCTGAGAATGTAATCGTAGCTGCCATCCTGCACGAGATATTTGATATGCGTGATCAGTTCTTTACACTCCTGTACTTCATCAAAGAATATCATCGTCTTGCCGGGGATCATTTTGTCGCCGAACAGGGCGGACAGACGCAAAAGTATCTCCTCCGTACTCCCCGCGCCTGCAAGGGCGGAGACAAATTCCGGATTCTCTATGAAGTCCATTTTGATGAAGCTCTCATAATGGGCTTTGCAGAATTCTTCCACAATGTAGGACTTGCCGACCTGACGGGCGCCGACGATCATCAGCGCCTTGTTTGGCCTGTTTTTATAAAACGCTTCGATATGTTTGCGAATCTTTCTTTGGAGCATCGTTTTTCCCCCAGTCACAATCCCAACAAGAGCATAGCACAAATCCGGAGAAAAAATAATCGAATTTTACACTTTTCTATGCATTTTTCTTTATGAAAAAACGCCGGTTTTTACACTTTTCCAAGAGCATCGCTTCGGATAATCGAATGAAACGGTTAGGAAGAGAGTTTCTCAAAATATATTATCGGTATGAAACCGTGGCTTTCAGCGGAAATTTTCGTTTGTTTTATTCCTATTTTCTATATTTTAGGAATAATAACTCTGCCGGCATAGATTATCAGAACGCGTGACGTCATCAGAGGTCATCGTAAAATTTCTGTCATAATGGCCCTACGTTACGACCGCCGGAGCGTTCATAGCGTTCGGTCAATCGTATTTAAATTTTTCCAGTTCCTCCATATCCAAAACAAGTTTATGGAAAGTCTCTTCCCCTTCAATGAACAGATCATTAAAATAGATTGGTTTTCCTGACAGAGCTTTGATGGCTCTTTTTATTCTGCCCCATAAGGTATTATAGTTATGGTCGTAGCTTGAATCCTGAATGGAAATGTTATAGTTGATCTCGCCGTCTTCCCATGCCGTTTTTTCAATTACGAACATACAGCATTTACAGTCGCAGGGTAAAACGATCATTTTGCTTTTTTCTTCCATTTCTCGTCCTCCATCGTTCGCAGCAAAAAATTTCAGATCAAGTGCCGCAGCTCTTTCTGAGTCACTCCGAAAGTATCTTCAAATAATCGTCCAGACGTTCATTAACATACCCCGCGATCAGGTCGGCCATAGCCCATGCGTCGCTGTCACGGTAATAGGCGTCGAATGCATCGTAGTATTTCCTGCGGTCTGTGAATTTCACGTTTACAGGCGGATATCCGCAGCGAATCAGGTCAAGGTTCATGAGAAGGCGCCCGGTCCTGCCGCTACATCCTTTTCAGCCGCAGAGGCAACGATCACGTCAGTCTTTCCAATCTGATGTATCTTATTCGTGCAAATAGATTCTGATTTTCATATCAAGCCATTTGCCCTTCCATTTCTTTTCTGTGATCTCCCCAAAAAGAATCTTTCCGGCGTCCATCAGCCTCGAAAAGATGACATTGTCGCTTCTGGGCACATAACCAATCTTTACCCCGTCTTTGTTGCGAATCACTATTGCCTGCTTGTCATAGGGGTTATCCGGTTCTCTGAGGAACTGCAGCCTGTCGCCGATATTCAGGTGCGGCTCAAGCTCTTCAATTCCCTCTATGTACGATGTGCCCGCCACATTCGAATCAAACAGAAAGATATCCCGTTCAAACGGCTTCGGGATTGCAAGCTCTCCGCCCTGCTTATGAAGAAGCTCGATAATGGCTCCGCTGTTTACAGTAACTAAATCTGCCATTTCTTCACCTTATCATTTCATCTATGCGCGATCTATACGCATCTGCGGCCTGTCTGTAACCTTCCAGAATCTCTTTTAGCTCTTGTTTCTTCGCAGCCATCTTCTCTTTGTCTTTTACGAATTCCTTTAATGTATAAGGGTAGTCGTCCTTGATCGACTGTATGACCTCTTTCAGGCCCTCAATTAGTTTTTTCAGACGGGTTTTTTCTTTTACCAGCGCCTTTAATGCGTCTTCCCGCGTTTCCGAAACGGTTTCCTCTGACACCATCGCATCTATGATTCTCAGAGAATCAAGGTCGCCGTTTTCATATGCTCTCACCGCACGTTCAAAGAGCTTTATCTTCTCCTCGCCGATATCAGGATGAAGATCAGGATGGAGCGCTTTTACGATGCGGCGATACAGCCTCTTAAGTTCTCCCGTTTCTTCTGATGAAAGAACCCTTAAGCTGCTTCGATCCAGAGCCGCGTTCATCTTAGCGATAAGTTCATTGAGCTTCATCTGATACTCAGCAAATTCAATATCCAATGTCTTTTCTATTTCTAAAAGTTCGATCTTCTCCTGCCGGTTCTTTTTTGCTTGAATCAGCTCTGCCTTGCGCTTTAGCCGCAGATAGGTACACTGTGCTTCATATGCTCTGTATTCCAGACTGCCGAGCTCCAGCATATAGGCCATCTCAATATTCCGGCATTCAACGTACAGAAGCTCATCCCGCTCAAGCACCAGCATGGACAATTCCGTCCGAAGCAGTTCGACCTCAGACTTCATTTTTTCATAATCCGGAAACAGGATGACTTTGTTCGGCATGACCTATGCCCCCTCTGACAGCGGTACCGGTAAATCACATTTGTCTGAAAAGTTACAGATAAACAAAAGGGATTTCTTTGCTGGTGCGGGAAGGGGGACTTGAACCCCCACGGATAAACCACTGGATCCTAAGTCCAGCGCGTCTGCCAGTTCCGCCATTCCCGCACAGGCTTATATTTTACAGGCGGCCAGTTAATAAAGCAAGGCAGCGCATAACGCGCGCAGTACGCCGCGCAGGCCGCTCCCCCGTCATTCATGACAAAACTACCGGCGCGGCAAAAAAGCTGCCGTGCCGGTAGTCTGCTTTATGCTTTCGCTCTTTCGCTCAGCCTGCGAGGCTCAGCATATCTTGCTGCCCGCCGGTATCGAGTCGTCCATTACGGTAAGCAGCGTGATCGTTTCCTTTCTTGTATCGGGGCCCTCGGCCGCAAGCAGCATGCCGTTGCTCTGCACGCCGCGGAATTTCGCGGGCTTAAGGTTGCAGAGCACAGCTATCTTTTTGCCTTCAAGCTCTTCCGGTTTGTAGAATTCCCTGATGCTCGACACTATAACGCGCTTTTCGTTGCCGAGGTCTAAGTTCAGTATATAGAGCTTATCGGCCTTCGGCACGATCTCGACCTTTTCGACGAGAGCTACGCGCAGGTCAAGCTTTGCAAAGTCGTCGTATTCGATCTGCGGCTTCGGCTCCTCGTATTTGAAGAATGCCGTGGGATCAGCAGCCGCGCGCTTTTCGGCGTCGCGCTGTTCTTTTTCCTTCTGCCATTTTGCAATATCTATGCGCGGGAAAAGGACTCCGCTGCGGGCGACCTTTACGGGGCCAGGGAGCTCTCCCCACTTCCATGAGGCGCGGCCGTTGTCCAGCGGGCTGCCGGAAAGTCCGAGCTGGCTCCATATCCTTGTGGCGGCGTCCGGTATGAACGGCGCCGTAAGGACCGCAGCAAGGCGCAGCGACTCCCACAGCGTGCGGAGCACGGCGTCAAGACGGTCTACGTCGCCTTCGCGCCCAAGTCTCCATGGCTCTGTTTCGTCGATGTATTTGTTTGCGCGTCCGATAAACGCCCATATGCATTTAAGCGTGTCGTCGAAAGCGAAATCGTCCATGAGCGACGACGTCTCCTCAAAGGTCTTTTCCGCCATGGCCTTGATTTCGCGGTCTATATCGGTCTCTTTGTAGGAGAGCGGAAGTTCGCCGCCGCGGTATTTTTCGATCATCTGCAGCGAACGCGAGAGCAGGTTGCCGAGGTCGTTTGCCAGATCAGAATTGATGCGCTGGACAAGAGCCGCTTCCGAGAAGTCTCCGTCATGCCCGAACGGTACTTCGCGCAGCAGGAAGTAGCGGAACGGATCTATGCCGTACAGCTTTTCCATTTCAAACGGGTCGACAACGTTGCCGAGCGACTTTGACATTTTTTCGCCGTCCACGGTCCACCAGCCGTGCGCAAAGACCCTGACGGGCGGGTTGACGCCCAGCGCCATCAGCATCGCGGGCCAGATAACGCAGTGGAAGCGGATTATGTCTTTTCCGACAAGATGGTTCGCAACAGGCCAGTATGTCTGCCATTTGCCGCCTTCCTGCGGGAAATCGAGCGCGGAGAGGTAGTTGACCAGCGCGTCGAACCATACGTAGATAACATGCGCTTCGTCGCCGGGAAGAGGGATGCCCCATTTCAGCGTCGTGCGCGATACAGACTGGTCGCGCAGCCCGCTCTTTATGAAGCTTACGACTTCGTTGTAGCGCTTTTTCGGCATTATCGCGTCGGGATGCTCTTCGTAGAATTTGAGCAGCGGCTCAGCATATTTGGAGAGACGGAAGAAATACGTCTCTTCGGTCATTTTTATAAGCGGACGGTGGCAGTCCGGGCAAGTCTGCCCTTCTCCCATCTGCGCCTCGGGCACGTAGGTCTCGCACGGTACGCAGTACCAGCCTTCATATTCGCCTTTGTATATGTCGCCGGAGGCCATCAGACGACGGAATATCTCCTGCACGACTTTCTCATGTCTCGGCTGCGTCGTTCTGATAAAATCGTCGTTTTTGACGTTCAGCACGTCCCACAGCCTCTGGAAGTTCTGCACGACCTGGTCGCAGAGCTCGATCGGAGTTATCCCCTTCTTCTCGGCGACGGTCTGTATCTTCTGCCCGTGCTCGTCGGTCCCCGTCAGGAAATAGCTGTTCTCTCCGCCGGATTTATGCCAGCGGTTCAGAACGTCCGCCGCTATAGTCGTATACGCATGTCCGATATGCGGCACGTCGTTGACGTAATATATCGGCGTAGTTATGTAGAAATTTTTCTCCGCCATATTCAGGCCTCCCTGTCAGATTTTTCTATAAGAAATTTTTTAACAGCATTTTTGGGCGCGCCGTATTTTTCCGAGATCGCAGCGGCAATGTCTTTTGCGCTTTCTCCGCGTTCTGACATAGCCGAAGCTTCTTCGCGCCACTCGTTTTCATCCGCGGGCTTTTTATCCGCCCCGCTTATGACGCAGACGAACTCGCCGCGGATTTTTTCTGGTGGAATTGTATCACAAATCTCTGTCAAATTGCCGATTATCGTCTCCTGGTGTATCTTGCTTATCTCGCGGACGAGAGCGACGCGCCTGCTTCCGAGCACAGAGGCGATGAGCGAAAGATCTTTCAGCAGATGATGCGGGGCAAGGTAGAAGACGAGCGTTTCCTGCAGATCCATGACCTTCCTGAGCCTTTTTCTTTTTTCTTCCTCGGCGGCGGGCAGAAAACCTACAAACATGAAGGATTCCATCGCGGCGCCCGACAGCAGCAGCGCGGGAAGCAGCGCATTGGCGCCGGGCAGCGCGTCGACTTCGTAGCCGCACTCTGCTGCGGCGCGCGCCGCCGCGGCTCCAGGGTCTGAGAGGCCGGGAGTGCCCGCGTCCGAAACAAGCGCTACGCGCAGCCCTTTTTCAAGCAGAGCGTTTATCGTCTCGCTGCGCCTGCGCTCGTTGTATTCATGGCATGAGAGCAGTTTTTTCTTTATGCCGAAATGGTTGAGCAGCTTCAGCGTATGGCGCGTGTCTTCGCACGCTATCACATCGGCCGCGCGAAGCTCGCGCAGAGCGCGAAGCGTGATGTCTTCAAGGTTTCCTATCGGGGTCGGTATGATTATAAGCGGCATCAGGCGTCCTCCGTTATTATGTACGCTGCTTTCAGTTCCGCGGTCTCCGCTCCGCTTTCGTCTTTTATGAAAAGCGGCGCCTCCACGGAAAGTCCGCTTCCGCCGGAGCGCACCGCCTCGACAAGTACGACGGAAGCTTTGCTTCCCGGCTGCGGATGGACGCATTTCATGACCTTAGGCGGCGTCTTGCAGCCGGAAAGAAGCGCGAAGAGATCGGAGAGCCGGTCGCTCCTGATTATGATATCGAGCCGTCCTCTGTTTTTCAGAAGATAGTGGGCTGCCGCCGCCACGTCGCCGAGGCTGCAGCATGCGCCCTGCACGGCCGCGGAACGCGCGGCGCTGGGACTCTTCCGGCAGCTGCCCTCTTCGTCGTAGGGCGGGTTCACGACTATGCGGTCGAAGCTCTGCGCAGGAGCTATTCTTTTATATTCGCGTATGTCTGCCACTGAAAAATCGGCGTCAAGCCCGTTGAGTTCGGCGTTTTTCTTAGCAAGCTCTATAAGGTGCGGCTGTATGTCTATGCCTTTTACGGAAAATCCGCGTTTTGCCAGTATAAGCGATACCGCGCCGTGCGCGCAGCCCAGCTCAAGTATTTTTTCGCCCTGCTTCGGGCGCGTGAAATGCGCAAGAAGTATCGTGTCCACGTTGACGCGGAGCCCGTCGCATTCGTCCGGCTGGTACATTTTTATCGAACCGTACAGCAGGTCATGGCACTTTTCCATTATGTCCAGTCCTCAAGACGCACGCCAACGACCTGCGACAGCCCCTGCTCCTGCAGCGTGACGCCGTAAAGGACGTCCGCGCGCTCCATCGTGACGCGCCTGTGCGTCATAGCAAGTATTTGCCGGCTTTTTGCGTATTCTTTCGTAAGCTCGCTGAAGCGGCGCAGATTGGCTTCGTCAAGGGCCGCGTCGACCTCGTCGAGCACCGCTATCGGAGAACCCGCCACTTCCATGGTCGCAAAAAGCAGCGATATCGATATCAGCGAACGTTCTCCGCCGGAATACTGGTTCAATACCTGCGCGTGCTTGCCGGGAAGCCGCGCGTCTATTTCCACGCCGCTGTTCCATATCGTGGCGCCTTCGGTCATGACAAGATGCGCCTCGCCGCCTCCGAAAAGGACCCTGAAGAGCGAACAGAATCTTTCGTCTACCTTCTGAAGCTGCTCGGAGAACTGTTTATGCGCCATTATATCGGCGTCCGTTATCAGCTTCTGGATCTCGGCGGCGCTTGCGCGCACGTCGTCCAGCTGTTCCCCGAGGAATGTAAGGCGGTCTTTGAGGCTTTCATCTTCGGAGAGCACGCCCATATTTACTTCGCCGAACGATTTTATCTTTCTGTCGCCTTCGCGTATCCTGCGGCGCAGCTCGTCCGTGCTTACTTTTTCCGGCAGTTCTTCAGCTCCGGGATACGGGAACTGATCCTCCCATGTATTGCAAAGCTCTGTCAGGTCGCGTTCCGTTTCGCTTATCTTTGAACGCATCGCGGAAAGCTGTTCGTTATCCTCGCGCATCTTCTTCTCAGCCTTCGCGCCGCGTTCCGCCGTGTATTTTTTCAGCTTTTCGAGCTTTGAATAAAGCGCTCCGTGCTCTTCCATCTCCGCCAGGAGCTCTTTTCTGCGGTTGTGTATCTCAAGGCAGGCCTGCCCCGTCCTTGCGAGTGAGGAGCGTGCCTGAAGGCACTGCTGATCGAGCTCCGACATCTCTTCTTCGAGCCTCTGGAGCTTTTTCTCCTGCGCACGCACGTCGTCTCTGATGCGCTCCGCCATCGCGAAGCCGGATGTGAGGCTGCTTGCGGCGACGGTCGCGCGTGCGCGGCATTTTTCGCGTTCTTCTATCAGCTTTCTGTCGTCTTCGACGTCAGAGGCGCTGTCCCGCTTCTCTTCAAGCTCGGCAAGCGACGAGATAACAGCATTCCAGTTCAGTCCTTCGGCCTTTATGCTTTCAAGCACGCGGGTGCGCTCCGATGCGGCGCGCTTCTGTTCGCGCGCTATGCGGTCCTTCTGATCTTCCAAGACCGCTATTTTCCCGTTCAGCTCGCGTATGCGGCGCGTGTATTCTTCCTTTGCCTCCGAAGCGGACGCTTCTTTGCCCTCGGCTTCCTTATACTTTTTGGAAAGAGCTTCGGCATAGCTTTTCGCCTTTGCCGCATCGGCCTCTAATTTTGCGACCTGCGCCTTCATTTCGAGAGCCCGCCCGCTCTTCTGGCTGCGTCCTCCGCTTACTGTGCCGCCCGGCTGGAAGACGTCTCCGTCCATCGTGACCACCGGGGAGCGGAAACCCGAACGTACAAGCTCTTTGCCGGTATCGTACTTGTCCACTATGAGCAGGTCGCCCATTATATGCTGCACCGCGGGCAGCCAGTGCTCTTCCACGGTCATAAGTTCCGTGGCCCAGCCTATTATACCTGCCGCCGGCAGTTTGTATGCTTTGTTCGGATAGCGCGGCCTCGCGCGCTCAAGAGGCAGGAATGTGGCCGTGCCCGCCGAATTCTGCTTAAGACGGTCGATGCACCTTCCGGCTTCTTCCATATCTTCGACAAGAAGCTGGAACTGACGCCCGCCTAAATATGCCTCAAGCGCGGCGGCAAGCTCCACGGGGGCGTTTATAACGTCGATGACGGCATGGGGATCCGCGTCGATGCGCTTCAGCTTCGCCGCGGAGAGCAGATGGCGGACAGCAGGCGGGTAAAGCCCGGCCTGCAGCGCGTCTGATGCGTCGTTCAGCCTGGAGGTGAGGTTTGACGCTTCGCGTCTTGCGCGCTGCAGCTCGGCAGCCAGCGTCTGGCAGAGCGTGTACAGTTTTGTGTGCTCTTCCGCCAGCTTTTCCTGTTCGCCGTTCAGCCTGTCTCTTTCTTCGGATATCTTATTTATCTGTGCGTCTATGTCTTTGCGCTCGTCCGGGACAGCGTCCTTTTTCGTGCGCATCTCAAGAAGCTCTTTGCCGAGATACGAAAGCTTTGCTTTGCTCTTCTGAAGCTCGCCTTCAAGCCTTGCCTTCTCAGCGTTCCATTTTTCGCGTTCGCGGCGAGTCGCTTCAAGTCTTTCGTTGTACTCCTGCCATTTCTTTTCTATCGCGTCAAGTGCTTTCTGCGCCTCATCGACTTCGGCTTTTGCCTTTTTGTTTTCCTCCGCGGAGTTCTTTTGTTCGTTCAGAAGCTTTTCATAGTGTTCCCTTGCCTCCGCAGTTTCTTCCTTTCCCTCGGCTATGCGCATTTTGGCGCTGCGCAGCCCGGCGGCCGCGGCATATCCTGATTTCATAAGGCCGTCAAAGCGGTTTCTGCACTGTTCGAGCTCCCATGTCTGCCTGCTGTGCGCCTGCGACGCGCGGTCTATCTCGGACGCCGCCGAACTTTCCGCCTTTTTCCAGAAAGAGGACCAGAAAGCGGCTCCCTCGTGCTTTGACGACGCCTTTTCGAGCTCTCCGGAAAGGACTCTTATCACCCGTTCGCACTCGGCGCGTCTCAGCCAGTAAAGCATCTTTCTGTCGTCTTCCATGCTGTCCAGTATCGCGCGCATCTGCGCGGCCCTTTCGACTTCCGGAGCTATCTCCGCGCGCCGCGCAAAGAGCTCGTCCATCAGATGCCTGAGCTGCCCGCTTTCCTCTTCGACGGACGCGAGCCTGTCCTGGGCGTCCATGCGTTTTTTCCTGTAGATATCTATGCCGAAAAGCACCTCATAATACATGCGGCGCTCCACCGGGCTCTGTTTGAGGGTCTCCTGGACTTCACCCTGACCTATAAAGGCAAAGCGGGCGCCTTCCAGCTTCCAGCTTCGCTTTATAGAGTCGAGCTCTGCAAGCGTGCGGCGGGAATTATCGACAAAAAGGCTGGTTACGCCGTCCGGAGCCGTGACGCGGCGCTTTATCGTGCAGACGCGCTCTTCGTCGCGCAGGTGCAGCGTGACTTCCGCTTCTTTTGCCTTTTCTCTGCTGACGGAGCCCTGGAAGAGCAGATCGGACTGCCTGCTTATGCGGAGGCGCGCCGCGCTGCTGTCGCCAAGCGACCACCTGAGAGCGTCAAGCAGATTGCTTTTGCCGCTCCCGTTCGGACCCACGATCGCGGTAAAACCCGACGACAGTATGAGATCGTGGGAGGCGCCGAAACTTTTAAAGCCCTTAAGCTGAAGGCGACTTATATACAACGGCCCAACCCTCGCGTTTCTGAAGGATGCTGATTCTGTGTTCTACCTGCTGAAGAGGTCCCTGGCACTCAAGGCGGTACTTGCTCCACTGCATGCCGGGACATCCGCGGATGAATATCTTTCTTTCAAATTCCTCTTCCCAGACCTCGAGGAAATTCTCGTATATATACTCGGCCACGCTGCTGCAGCACTCAACAAGCAGCGCCTCGGACTTTGACGAGAGCACGACCTTTCTTATAAAGCGCTTTATCTGCAGGGCCACGGTCTCTTCGCTGGGAATGGCCCCGAGACCGCCGCAGTACGGACAGCTTCTCATAAGCGCCGTGCGCATATCGGTGCGCGCGCGTTTTCTTGTTATCTCAACGAGTCCAAGCCCTGTAACGCCGTAGACGCGCGCCTTGCATCTGTCGTTTTTGAAAAGCTCATTAAGGTGCCTGACAAGGGCATGGTTGTCCTCTTCGTTTTCCATATCTATGAAATCCACGACGACTATCCCTCCGAGGGCCCTCAGCCGCAGCTGACGCACGATCTCGACGGCAGCTTCCATGTTGGTCTGCATCACGGTGTCGTTCAGGTTTTTCGAGCCCACGAACTTGCCCGTGTTCACGTCTATTACCGTCAGAGCCTCTGTCTGATCTATAACGAGATATGCGCCGGAGGATAGCCATACTTTCCTGCTCTGCAGTTCGGCTATCTGGTTTTCCAGACCGTAGACGTCAAAGAGAGGCATCTTTCCGCGGAAGAGGTTGACTTCGATCTCCTTGTCCGGGAAGAATCTTTTTACGATATCCTCCACCGCAGCCTTTTCATCTTCGCAGTCTATCACTATCTCGTCGACTTCCTCGGTCAGCTCGTCGCGCAGGACGCGCTCAAGCAGGCCTGTATCATGATGCACGAGGCACGGGGCGCTGTTCTGCTTTGCGCAGCGGCATATCGTCTCCCATTGCGCGGCAAGTGATTCCGCGTCGTTTTTCAGATCCTGCTCTTCGCACCCTTCGGCGACCGTTCTGATTATTATTCCGAAGCCGTCGGGGCGCAGCTTTTTTGCCATCGTCCGGAGCCTCGTGCGTTCCGTGTCGCTTTCTATGCGCTTAGATACCCCGGTCTCGTGTCCTCCGGGTATAAGGACCATATAGCGCCCGGCAAGCGATATCCGCGGCGACACGCGCGCGCCCTTTCCCTTGCGCGCGTTCTTTACGACCTGCACGAGCATCTCCATTCCCTGCCTGACTTCGATGCCTTTTACATCGTCAAGGTAGAGAAAACCGTTCTTGCCGTCGCCGAGATTGAGGAATGCCGAGTTCATTCCCTTGAGAACGGTATCGACGCGGGCTTTGTAGATCTCTCCCGTCCTCTGGTGCTCAAGCATCCTCTCATAGTAGAATTCGTAAAGCTTCCCTCTCTCATCGATTATTGCTATTCTTACCTCTTCCGAATCGATGAGATTCGCGATTATTTTTTTCGAACAGCCCGTCATACTGCCAAACCTCCGTTAAATGAGCGGTAAAACTGTTCCTGTGCCGCTGTCCCATCGTCCGACTGCAAGGCGCTCTATCTGCAGGTCAGCCCAGCCTGAGACTGTGCCGGCGGCAATGAGCGCCTTTACCAGCGTTCCTGCCCCGCATCTCTCAAGCTCACCCACCGAAAGAGTTACCCTGCCGTCTTCGCAGCTGCACGCATAAAGCGCGCCGACGCTCTCAGCCGCGCCGCAAAGGACGCTTTCAGCGCCTGAGTCAAGCGGGGCGTCCGCCCCTGCGAAGCTGTAGACAGCCGCGTCAATGGACTTTGCGAGCACAGTATCTCCGGTTATTTCCGCACATTTTAATATTTTAAGCCCTTCCGGAAGCATTTTGTTCCACCGGAAAAGCGAATTTCCGTCCCATTCATCAAACCAGAAATCGGCAGGCTCGGCAAGTCCCGCAACGCCGACCGCAAGCGGCGGCGCAAGGCTTATGCGCGGATGCGGAGAAAAGCCCGCCGTATATTCCTGCTTTAATCCGGCCCTGCGCGCAGAGCGCGAAAATATGACAGGAAGATCCATATGGTTCACAAACGTAAAAAGCCCCGATTTCCTGTAGAGTATCCTAATTCTTGCCATTACAGCACACCGCAGCGCGTCCCTGCCAGCCGCAGCCGTTGCAGCCGTGACGGCAGTCGCGCGTCGTCTCTTCCCTGAAAGCCTTTTCCCGCTCGCTCATCAGGTATTCCTTATCTACGCCGCATTCGATGAAGTCCCACGGCAGCGCGGCATCGGGCGCACGTCCTGAAGTGTAGGCCGACGCGTCTATATCCAAAGCGTCAAAGGCCCTCATCCATCTGTCAAAATCAAAAAATTCGGTCCAGCCGTCAAACCGGGCCCCGTCACGCCATGCTTTTTCTATGGCACCGCCAAGCGCCGCGTCGCCTCTTGCAAATACGCCTTCAAGGAACGTCTGCTCCGGTTCATGATACGAAAGAGATATCTTTCTGCTTCTGACATTCGACTTGAGCCAGCGTCCGCGTTCACGGAGCTCATCTATCGACGCCTGCGCCTCCCACTGGAAGGGAGTATGGGCCTTGGGCACAAAACCCGCGACCGAGGCGTTGACGTCGCCGCGCCGCTTATGGCGCCGCGCTGTTTCCACGGCCCTGCCGCATATCTTCAGTATCCCAGCAAGATCCTCGTCGGTCTCTGTGGGCAGCCCCATCATAAAGTACAGCTTCACACGATCCCAGCCGTGCTCGAATGTCGCTTCCAGCGCGGCTTCGATGTCTTCATCGGTGACGCCTTTGTTTATAACGTTCCGCAGCCTCTGCGTCCCTGCCTCGGGCGCGAATGTGAGCCCTCCCTTTCTCATGCTTTCAAGCTCCGCCGCAAGATTCACCGAAAAAGCGTCTACCCTTAGGCTCGGCAGGGAGAGCTTTATCTTGTTTTCCGCAAAGAAGGGGTAAAGCGTTTTTATCGTTTCCGAAAGCCCGCCCCAGTCGCATGTGGCAAGAGAGAGAAGTCCCGCCTCCTCCCAGCCGGTACTTTCGAGGAGCGTTTTCAGCTGTTCGCTGACCTTTTCAGCGCTCCTTTCCCGTACAGGCCTGTCTATCATGCCTGCCTGGCAGAAGCGGCAGCCGCGAGTGCATCCCTTGAACACCTGAAAAGCCGCCCTGTCATGCACTATAGAGGTGTTCGGAACTATCATCGAGGTCGGGAAAAAAGCCTCGTTAAGATCTTCCGCTATGCGGCGGCGGATCTTTTTCCGATTCCCGTGGACAGCCGGAACATATACCCCTTCGATCGACGCAAGGGCCGTAAGCTTTTCCGCGCGGCGCGCTCCTTTAAGCCCGTGGAGGCAGGCAAGAACCTCAGGGATAAGCACTTCTCCGTCACCCGCCATGAAGGCGTCGATAAACGGGGAAAGAGGTTCCGGCGCAAGCGCGCCTATGCCTCCGGCAAGCACTAAAGGCTCGTCTTCGCCGCGCTCAGCGGAGCGCAGCGTGATGCCGGCAAGATCCATGACCGTGAGTATATTCGTGTATGAAAGCTCGTACTGGAGCGTAAAGCCGACCGCGTCAAAATCCCTTACGCAGCGTCTGCTCTCGAGCGCCCACAGCGGAGTCCCGTCCGCGCGCAGCACGTTCTCCATATCGGGCCACGGCGTATATACGCGGTCCGCGTCAGCATACTTCAGGGATTTGGTAAGGGCGTACAGAATCTGAAAGCCGAGGTAGCTCATGCCTACCTCGTAAACGTCAGGGAAAGCGTAACAGATACGCACAAGGCCGTCCCCGTCCTTCACAGGAACCGTACCCCATTCGCCGCCGGTATAGCGCGACGGATGCTTGACAGAGGAGAGCAGCCTGCGGATGCGCCCCTCTTCTGCTATAGCTGACATAAATCTATCCTCCAAAACTTAAAGCGCTCCGCTTATATGCGCGGACGCGCAGATGCTCAGATCAGAACCTGTCCTGCTTCGCCGCCACGTTCACGCTCTGGACAAGTCCGAGCGCAAGTGATATGACAAGTATCGAACTGCCGCCGTAACTGAAAAGCGGCAGCGGGATCCCCGTCACCGGCGCGAGCCCCATACTCATCGCAACGCTCTCGGCTATCTGAAACCAGAGCCACGCGGCTACCGCGACACAGAAAAGCTTTCCATTCATATCCTTCGTGTACTGCGAGATATTAAGTATCCTCCACAGTAATACGGCAAAAAGCAGCAACACAAGCGCAGCTCCGATAAAACCGAACTCTTCCGAAAAGACGCTGAATATAAAGTCGGTGTGCGGCTCGGGAAGAAAGTGGAGCTTTCCCTGAGTACCGTGCATAAAGCCCTTCCCGAAAAGCCCCCCCGAGCCTACGGCTATGCGCGACTGTATAACATTATAGCCCGCTCCCTGAGGATCGACGGTAGGGTCGAGAAAAACCATGACGCGCATTTTCTGATAAGGCTTCATTACAAGCCAAAGCAGAGGCAGCGCGGCGGCGCCTGCTCCCGCGATGGAGGCAAGGATGCGCACCGGCATGCCGGCAACGATAAAAACCGCAAAAAGCATTACAGCATATACAAGAGAACTGCCCAAATCCGGCTGAAGCATTATCGGCAGCATCACGGCTCCCGCAACCGCTATTGCAGCCCCTATCCCGCGCGGGGTGTTCGGAGGCAGAGCCGCGCAAAGTTTCGAAAGCGCCAGCGCAAAGACCACCTTGCCGAACTCCGACGGCTGGAAGCGGAAGAAACCTAAATTGAACCAGCGCTGCGCCCCCTTTGCGGTGTGCCCCAAGATCAGCAGCGCCGTAAGCATAAGCACAGTACAGATCAAAAGAGGCGCTGCTAACTTCATGACATTGCGGTAGTCTGTCTTGACAGCCGCGATATAAATAAAAGCGCCTATTCCACCCCATATTATCTGCCGCACCACAAAACCGGAGACCGCAGCGCTGCCCTTTGCGAACGACGCGCTCGCGCTGTAGATAGCGGCAAGGCCGAAGGCAAACAGAAAGAGCGTGACCAGCACGAAGAGCCAGTCAGCGTTTTTCTTTATATCGGACCACGACGTCGAAAATCTTTCTGCCATTTTCTGATAAGCCGCATTATGCTATGCCGGCTTTTAATTCTTCTTTCTTTTTTTCTCCGGCGGCATGCCTGCGCCGCATTTGAAGCAGACAGGCACGTCCTTTTCCGTAATTCAGTATCTTATGCCGTTCAAAGTTCGGGCCATGGAGAGACCAGAACTTCGCCTTCAGCTACCGTCAATGTCACCGCGCTTCCCCAGATCGGAGATGCTCTGTCAATTATACCCAGTTTTGTTCCTATGCGGACCTGCCCCGTTTCAAGAGATCGGATCGTTACCGCCGCGCCGTCATTTCCGCCGCATCCTGCGTGGACGAGGCCTTTAAGACGCCCGATGACTGTTATATTGCCCGCAGCTGATATCTCTGCGCCATGCTCTACATTGCCTATCACGACTATATCGCCGTTATGACGGATATTCTGACCGCAGCAGATGTCGCCGAAAGAGACCATGCCGGGCGCTTCTTCGGCTTTGCGCTCAGGCTCATGCTTATGCGGGCTTTTTGCATTCGCATCGCCGTCCGAAGATGTATTGAAGCCTATCCTGCCCATCATATCACGGCTTGCGTCATCCGCCGCTATCCATCTCGATACGGCGCACTCCGAAGGCTCTATAAATCTTTTCCAGATCTCCAGAATAAACGAAGGCTCAAAAGCCCTGCCCTGAAGGTCTATCTCGACACTGCGGCCTCGTATAAGGCGCCCGCTTATCGAAAGCAGAGCTTCAAGGCCGGAGGTCACCTGCTCTTCGCTCATCTCTTCCGGTATTATGCATCGCAGAGCCCCTGCCTGTCTGCCTTTCAACTGGATCATAGTCAGCCCCCCGAGGGAGAAAATCAGTGCTCCCGGTCTGCGGCCGTTTCTGTCCCCTGTGCGGCCGGCGTCTTGTTTTCCTGCGGTTTTTCCTCTTCGTATTTTTTACCGTTTATAAGGAAATTCAGCATCTTTCCAACTATAGGGGCAGCGACCGACGAACCGCCCTTGCCGGCTTCCGCTATCGCCACAACCGCGTACTGAGGCCTGTCGACCGGGGCATATCCGACGAACCATGCGTGGTCTTCGCCCTGGGAGTTCTGAGCCGTTCCGGTCTTGCCGGCTATTTTTATGCCGTAGGATGCGGCTCTGCGCCCGGTGCCGCTTCTTGTGACCTCCTCGACGCCGCGCTTTATCAATTTTAGCACGTCCGGAGGTATATCAAGCGCGGTGCTTTCGACAGGAGCCTTTGTATTGATCCGCGGCTTTAAGAGCCTGCCGCCGTTTGCTATCGCGGCATAGGCGCGCAGTACCTGAAGAGGCGTCATAAGCACATACCCCTGGCCTATCGAATAGTTGACGGTATCGCCGCCGTACCAGTTTTCCTTTATTCTTTTCTTTTTCCATTCCGGACCGGCAAGCGTCCCTGAAGCTTCTCCGACTATGTCTATACCTGTCTTCTGCCCCACACCGAATTTTGAGGCTGTCCTGATAAGCCCGTTTATGCCCATCTGGTTCGACAGTTCATAGAAGAAGACGTCGCATGAATCGCGCAGCGCCGTCACTATATTTTCGCGCCCGTGTCCGCTGTGCTTCCAGCATCTGAAGCGCTTTCCGCCAAGCTCGAAATAGCCGCGGCAGACCACTGTGGTGTTTTGGTTTGCCACTTTGTTTTCCAGCAGCGCCGAGCCCGTTATTATCTTAAAGGTCGAAGCCGGAGGATAGGCCCCGGATATAGCCCTGTTCATCATCGGACGCTCATGATGGTCCGTAAGGGCCGCCCATTCTTTGCTGCTGATTCCCCATGTCAGCGGATTCGGGTCATAGGAAGGGGACGAATACATGCAGCGGATGCTTCCGTCGTTTACGTTCATCGCTATTACGCTGCCGCGGTATTTTCCTATAAGCTCCGCGGCGTAACGCTGCGCGGCAAGGTCTATCGCAAGAGTCATGTCCTCTCCCTTGGACGATCTGACGTAGCTTACGTCGCGCAGCTTTCTGCCGCGGGAATCGACTTCTATCACTTCTTCGCCAGCAGCGCCGCGCAGCACCGATTCATATTCGCCCTCGATGCCATTCTTGCCGATGATATCCCCGCCCCGGTAGGCGCCGGGATCTTTCGTTTCCAGTTCTTCTTTTGTTATCTCCGCGACATAGCCCACTATATGCGCCGCATACTGCGCCGCCGGATAGCTGCGCTTCCAGACCGGCGTCGGAAAGAGTATGTGGCCGAAGTCCTTGTCCATGACCATTTCCGCGACCTGGGCGAAAGTAAGGTTCGTCGCCACGGTTATCGAACGGTACGGAGCCGAATACTGATTTGAGACCGTCTCCCTGAACTTTTCCTCGGTCATCGGTATGCCTCTGCGGTTAAGCAGTTCAGTCACTTTCCTGACATTTTCCTCTTTCTGCAGATCCACGGGGTAGCCGTTGATATTGAACGTCCGCACGTTGACCGCAAGCGGCGCTCCGTTTATATCCGTGATGCTGCCGCGCGGCGGCACCATGCGCAGTATCCTGAGCCTGTTCTGGGACGCTAACTTTACGTAAGTGTCGCCGTTTGCCACCTGAAAATAAAAGAGCCCGGCGGCAAGAAGCAGGAAAGAGATCGCGAGCGCACCCTGCAGGAAACCGATGCGCCTCATCGTATCGAACTTTGAATATTTCTGATCAGCCATCTCTTTCGGATATCCTGCTGAAAAGCCACGTGAATACTATGATCACCGGAACGGCTATAAGCTGCTGCACTATAAACTGGCGCAGCGCGCTCTGACTGGGCATCGTCCAGAAGAAGCAGTGCGTCAGGGCATACAACAGCTCGCATCCTGCCAATATCAGCATAAAGGGAAGCGGAGTGCGCCCGGTAGACGGCAGCCGTTTCTGCCAGATGACGCATGCTAACCCTATAAGTCCGCAGCTTACGGCCGAAGTGAGACCCGGCAGGTTCGTCCATCTCAGATCCCACAGCAGTCCGCCGATAAAGGCGGCCCAGATAAGCTTTGACTGTTCTTCTTTCGTTTTCCCTGGAAGAAGGGCGATAAAGAGTATCGCCAGCAGGAATACGTCAGGTATCATACAGATGCCCATAAGCATAAGCTGAGCAAAATCCTGCAGCAGCCAGATCAGCGAAAGCATTATCATTTCTGCGCGCCTCCGCCGTTCGGCATAAATACCTCGACGCTGTAAAGCTGCGTAAGATGGGCGCCTGCGGCAATCCGCATCTCCCTGTAGCCTTCCTTTTCTTCGCCCGCTCCGATTATCGTGCCTATCGAAAGTCCCGGAGGGATTATGTCGTTCATCAGCGACGTTGAGACGCTCATCCCGCGCTTGATATTGCGTTCGTCTGGAATGTACAGCAGCCGCAGGTTTCCTCTGCCGTCCCCTGCCACTACGCCTAAATCCCTGGTCTGGTCCACAGCGGCGGCTATAAGAAAAGAAGACGATGTGATGAGCTCCACCCACGAGGAGTGTCCGGAAGTGCGGGTGACGCGGCCTACAAGATAGCCTTCGGACGAGACAGCCGCCCCGTCGCGCACTCCGTCCTGCGTGCCTTTGTCGATACGGAGCTCCTGCCACCACTCCTGCGGATAGCGAAGCGTAACGACAGCGCTGATATAGGCGCCGGCCGCCGGCGGCGCATTGACGCCGGCACGCTGCAGGGCCTCTTCGAGAGCAAGGTTTTTAAGCTCGAGCCGTTCGACGCGCTCTTTCAGATTTGCCCTTTCAAGCACCCAGTTGCCGCTGAGCTTTATTATATTGCGCAGCGCAAGCGCCGGCTTCTCGGGGTATGAAAGAACGCTGTTCACAAACTCGACTGCGGTTAATTTGGCGCCGCCGAGCCTCGAAGAAAGAAAGAGGACCACCGCTCCGGCAAGGACCGCGATAAAAGAGTGAAGCCACGGCCTGCTCTCGCGGAATAGTATGCGCATTACAGCTCCTATGCGTCCTGTCTTTCCACCATTACAGAGGTGCCGTCTTTATCGCGCGGCATCTCAAGCATCTTGCCGAGTCCGAGCGCCACGGAATAGACAGGCTGGTCTGCGATATGCACGGGAACGTTCAGCGCGTCGGCAAAACGGATGTTAAGGCCGCGCAGATTTGCCGTGCCGCCGGAGAGCATTATCCCCTGGTCCACGATATCCCTGACAAGTTCCGGCGGCGTGCGCTCCAGAGTCGAGTGTATGGTATCCTCTATCTGTGAGACAACAGGCTCCATAGCCTCCCTTACCTCTTCCGAACCTATGCTTATCACGCGCGGAAGACCGTTAAGCAGGTCTCTTCCCTTGACGTCCATCCTGAGCTCCTGCTCAAGCGGAATCACGGAACCTATCGCCATCTTGATCTCTTCAGCGGTGCTTTCGCCTATCGCAAGCGTGTAATTCTGCCGCAGGAGAGAAACTATAGCCTCGTCAAGCGCCTCACCAGCGACTCTTATCGACTGGTTTATAACGATTCCTCCAAGGGATATCACCGCGACCTCGCATGTGCCGCCTCCCATATTGACGATCATCGTTCCGCGGGCCTCGTCTATCGGCAGGCCTATCCCCATAGCGGCGGCAAGCGGCTCTTCGACGACGAAAGCCTCTTTTGCGCCGGCTGCGAGCGTTACCTCCACGACCGCGCGCTTCTCGACCTCAGTGACGGCGGCGGGCACGCATACAGCGACTCTCGGGCGCGAGAATATGCTGCCCTGGGAAGAGGCCTGAGTCATGTAATGGCGTATCATGTAGCGGGTCATGTCGAAATCGGCTATGACTCCGTATGAGAGAGGCTTAAGCGTCGTAATTCCCTGGGGGGTGCGTCCTATCATCCTTTTGGCTGCGGTGCCGAACGCTATTATCTCCTTCTGCCCCTTGCGGCCGCGTTTGCGCACAGCCACGACGGAGGGTTCGTCTATAACCACGCCTTTTGACTTTATATAGATCACGGTGTTAACGGTGCCTATATCTATTCCTATACACTGTCTGAACGGGTTCGGTCTGAAGTTGAACAACTAAAACACCAGCTTTCGATTTTTTAGACGTCATTCATATATGCTGTCTGCGTCAGCCGCGATTTTTATCCCTTTTATCGGAAGTCCGCTCCCGTTACGGGGAAGATCTTTCCGCCTGCGGCTATATAGTGTCCTTTTAGTTCCATGCCCAGCAGCGACAGCCCGCGCTGCACATGCTCGGTAAGCGAAACGTCTTCGCTGCTCGGAGATATGCAGCCGTCCGGGTGGTTGTGCAGCAGCACTACCTTCGCTGCAGAAAGCCTCGCAGCCCTGCGGAAAAAATAGGGCAGATCCATAAACGCGCCGGAAAGCCCTCCGTAAGAGATGACGGACTCCCCTATAAACTTTTCCCTGTCGTCGAGAAAAAACGCGTATATGCATTCGCGTTCCATATATCTCGTTTCGGCAGCCTTTGCTTCCAGCGGCGCGCGCCAGTCCTTTCCGGCGCCGCCCGCTGCCTGCGACATTCTTTTTCCGAGCTCAATGGCCGCCGCAAGTGAAGCCGCTTTGGCTTTCTTAAGCCCTTTTTCCTGCATAAGCTCCGCCGTAGTTGCGCGCGCCAGTCCTTCAAGCCCTCCCATATCGGCTATCAGCCTGCGCGACATCTCCACTACGTCTTCGCCGGTCCTGCCTGTCCTTAATAATACCGCAACAAGCTCTGCGGGCGAAAGAGATTCGGGCCCGTGAGCCAGCAATTTTTCACGCGGTTTTTCCGCAGCCGGCAGACTCGCAAAATCCATACGGAATCAGTGCGGCCAGTACGGGTTGTACATCTTTTCGGCGCCGATCGTGGTCTCCGGCCCGTGTCCCGGAAATACCCTCATATCATCGGGAAAACCGTCAAGCTTTTTAAGCGATTCTATGAGCGTATCCTCGTCGCCTCCGGGCAGGTCGCTCCTGCCTATCGAACGGGCAAAGAGCGTATCGCCTGAGATCAGTATCTTTTCGTCTCCGTCGGATACCAGGATGCAGACGCCCCCGAGCGTATGCCCCGGCGTATGTATTATATCAAGCGTCATCTTTCCCGCTTTCAGCCTGTCCCCGTCGTGCAGGATCGTTTCAGCGGCAGACGTCTTGATCTCCGCTCCCATACAGAGGGAAAGGTTTTTCGCGGGGCTTGTGAGACATGCCGCATCCTCTTCGTGTATCGCCACTCCCTCTTTCGCGATGCCGCGAAGCATATCAACGCCGCCGATATGGTCTGCATGACCGTGAGTGACGACGATCATATGCACCTTTATGTCCTTGCTGCGGACATAGTCGAGGACATCCTGAGCCGGTCCGCCCGGATCGACGACGAAGCCGTCGCCATTATCATCCCATATCAGATAGCAGTTTGTCCATAAAGTGCCGAGAGGGAATCTTTTTATCTCCATTGCTTTCACTCCTTGGTATCTATCATCAAAGTGACCGGCCCGTCGTTCTGTATATCGACGAGCATCTCCGTCTGGAAGCGCCCCTGTTCCGCGTGGACGCCGGTCTTCTTTACAGCCTCGATAAATTTCAGATACATTTCTTCCGCAAAAACCGGAGGAGCTGCCTTTACCCACGACGGTCTGCGCCCTTTTCTGCAGTCGCCGCAGAGCGTGAACTGAGAGACCACAAGCAGCTCTCCCCCGACATCTTTAACGGAGAGGTTCATTTTGCCGTCCGCGTCGTCAAATATCCGCAGGTTGACTATCTTTTCTGCGAGCCAGTCTATATCTTTCTGCGTATCGTCGCCGACGGCGCATATGAAGACAGTTATCCCGTGCCCGATCTCACCGGTGACGACGCCTCCGACAGACACCTTTGAAGACTTTACTCTCTGCAGAAGGGCTCTCATTTACTCTCTTTCAACCTCCAGCACTCCGGAAATATTATTGAGTTTTGCCATGATCCTGTAAAGGTGCTCCAGATCCTTTACCTGAAAATCCGCCACGATGCGGGAACTTGTATTGTGAACGACGCGCGAGACAAGGCCGTCCATCTGCGCCGTAGTCTGGACTATATCGGCCAGAAGCGAAGGCTTTTCCACTCCTTCGACTCTGACGCGGGCCGTATAGCGCGTATCTTTCGGCTTTCCCCAGTACACTTCGACACGCTTTGCGGCGTCGCTTTTTTCAAGGTTGGGACAATCTCTGCGGTGCACGGATATTCCGCGGTTCTGAGTAACGAAGCCGACGATGCCGTCTCCCGGTATGGGCTTGCAGCAGTGAGCCAGCGTTACGAGCACACCGGGCAGACCGTTTACGATAACTTCGGAATCGGCCTCTTTTCTCGGACGGGCGGCAAGGTCGCCTGCCGAAAACGCGTCGGCTGAGATCTCCGGCTGTGTTTTCGGCGCATCCGGAGAAACGCGCCCGAATATGCTTGAAGCGGAATGGCTGCCGGCGCCGATCGCGACTATAAGATCGTCAAGCCCGCCGTAGCCCAATTCGCGCGCAATGTGTGAAAGCTGGGAAGTAAACGGCGCAAGCGACGTTCCGCTCTCGGGATAACGTTTCGCCGCCTCCCTTTCCAGCAGCTCACGTCCGTGCGCGAGCTTTTCCTCGCGTCCCTGGCTCTCCTGCTGGCGGAACCATGCCCTTATCTTGTTGCGGGCACGGCTCGATTTCGCGATCTTTAGCCAGTCGCGGGACGGCTTACCCTGCGGTGAAGTCAGTATCTTTACTATATTCCCGTCCGTGAGTTCCTGGTCGAGGGAAGCGATGCGCCCGTTTATCACTGTGCCGACGCAGGTATGTCCCACTTCTGTGTGAACCGCGTAGGCAAAGTCTATCGACGTCGATCCTTTCGGGATGCGCACGATTCTTCCCTTGGGCGTATATACAAAGACCTCCTCCGTGAGCACATCGGTCTTCAGGTTGTCTAAAAAGAGCGTTCCGCCCGAGTCCGCGCTGCCTTCCTTCTGCGGCGCATCCTCCGAAGACGGCGCTGTCTGAGCGGAATCGAGCGCCATACGGATGAAGTTCAGGCGCTTGTCCATCTCGTCTATCTTTTTTCCGCCTTCTTTATAGTTCCAGTGCGCCGCTATGCCGTACTCGGCTAATAAATTCATCTCCTCGGTGCGTATCTGGATCTCCAGCGGGTCGCCCTCCGGCCCCATCACCGTGGTATGAAGTGACTGATACTGGTTTCTTTTCGGGTTTGCTATGTAATCGTCAAACAATCCGGGAATCGGGCTCCACAGCGTATGGACGATGCCCAGCACCTGATAGCATTCGCTTATCGTTTTTACGATCACACGGAGCGCGAGTATATCATAGAGCTGGTCGAAAGAGAGATTTTTGCGGCGCATCTTGCAGTAAATGCTGTAAATGTGTTTTGAGCGCCCCTTGACCGACGCGTTGATTCCCTCTTCCGTCAGCTTGTTGCTCAAAATGTCCATTGCTTTCTTTACGGCTTCCTCACGGTGAGGGAGCTTCTTGCGGACGCGGCGCTTTATGTCGTAGTAGGTCTCCGGGTCAAGGATGCAGAACGCAAGATCTTCGAGTTCCCGCTTTATCTGATAAATGCCCAGCCTGTGCGCGAGAGGAGCATAGATCTCAAGCGTTTCACGGGATATTTTTTCCTGCTTTTCATGTTTGTGGGAGGATATCGTCCGCATGTTGTGCAGACGGTCGGCAAGCTTTATAAATACGACGCGGATATCCTTCGCCATATGGGAAAACATCTTGCGCAGGTTCTCGGACTGATACTCTTCTTCCGAATCAAACTGCAGTTTCCCGAGTTTGGTAACGCCGTCCACCAGCGTCAGCACTTCTTCGCCGAATTTTTCCTTCAGCTGTTCGGGAGTCGCTTCGGTATCCTCAAGGACGTCGTGCGTGAGCGCGGCTATAATGACGTCTCTGTCGAACTTCATTCCCGCAAGTATCGAGGCGACAGATACAGTGTGTATCACGTAAGGTTCGCCGGTATGGCGGCGCTGGCTGCCGTGCATTGCCGAAGCGAAGACAAAAGCTTCGCCTACCTGCATTGCGTCCGCTTTGGGAAGATACTGTGCCATCTTGCTCCAGAGCTCCTGCCATGCAAGACGCAGCGACGGCACGCGCTGATCCTCGGGGATGCGTCCCCAGTAGCCTTCCATCAGCGCTCGGCTTTCTTTTTCGGCGGCGGGGAATCCCCCTTTGCCGGCTATCTCCCTTATATGTGCTGAAAGAACGTTTGGTGCAGCTTTACTGTCAGTTTTCGATGATTCCATGATACGCTACCGCAGCTGATTCCAATATCAGCGTATTACCATTTTTTCAAGCACGAACTGGAGCGACGTGACATTGTGCCATGTGTCGATCCTCGGCTTGTAGACCCAGCCTTCGATATCTTCCGTGCCGCCGAACATGTCGGCCGCGCCGAACGCAAGAAGAGAAGCCGCGCCGGTATCTATCCTGACATGCTTCCCGGTCTTCCCGAGCGGCACGACGTTCATACTGCCGCTGAAGCCGGAATAAAACAGAGGGAAAGGATTTCCCATGCCGAACGGACCCAGCGCGCAGGCTTCAGACCATGTATCTATATCCATCTCTTCCGGCTCCCAGCAGAGCAGATCTTCTTTGCAGGAAGCAGGCTTAACGAGAGAAAGCATCTCCTCCAGTGTATCGCGGACCTTTTCCCAGTTTTCGGCCTTTACGCTGAAACCGGCCGCAAGACGGTGCCCGCCCCACGTGTTGAGCAGCGGAGATATCTGCTTCAGGACCCCGACCGCGTCTCCGTCGGCAGGCATGCGCAGCGTACCGCGCATGATATCGCCGACAGACGCTACAAGAGCGATCGGAGAGTTGCGCTCGCCGCAGATCCTGCTTGCGACGCTGCTTAAAACGCCGACGGACCATTCGCTGTTCGTGAGCACATATCTGTAATCGCCCTCAGAAGCGCTTACCTGGTCGAGTATCTTTGAAGACAGCTCGCGCCTCCTTCTGTTGAGAGCGATAAGGCGGCTTACGTTCAGCGCAAGATTTTCCCCCGGGAATAGTATATCTTCGGCAAGGTCCGCAAGATAAAGGCGTCCTGCCGCGTTGAGGCAGGGTATGACCTTCATCGCAAGATCCTCGGTATCCACCGAGGCAGGCGATATGCCGAGCTGCTCCATAAGGATGGAAAGCCCCGGCCTCGTATTTGTGCGTATGGACCTGAGCCCTTCACGGACCAGCACTCTGTTCAGCGGCAAAGCAAGAGAAACGCAGTCGGCTATCGTGGCAAGCGCCACGACGTCGAGCACTCTGAGCAGAGACTCTTCGGGAAGCAGTTTATTCTGCCATATCCAGCACCACAGAACAGCTGCCGCGCAAAGCTTTTTTGCCGCGGAATCTCCGGATATCTGCGGATTTATCAGCGAATCGGCTTCAGCCAGGGTGCCTTCGACAAGATGATGGTCGAATATGACGACAGGAATCCCCGACGACTTGAGGACCTCCACGGCCGCTGCGTCCTGGGAACCGCAGTCCACGACAATCACAAGGTCGCAGCCGTACTTTACTATCTCTCCGGCTACGTTCTTATGGAAACCGTATCCCTGATTGAATCTGTGCGGAATAAAATAGCGCACATGCGCGCCGCGGGAGATCACAAGCTCTATAGCCACGGCGGTCGCCGATATGCCGTCAACGTCATAATCCCCGTACACGATGACCCTTGAAGAGGGGGTAAGGCCTCTTATAAGTTCGGCCGCTCCGCGCCCCTTCTCTCCTAGGTCCAGCGTCTCAAGCAGATGAGTCATCGAAGGCGCAAGCCAGCCGCTCACCTCTTCCTGCGATGTATCGGCGGTCACACCCCGCATCTCAAGAAGAGAAGCCTGTATCGGAGAACAGTCGAATTTTGCCGCGATCTCCTCAGATATACCGGATCTCCTGTATATATTAAGAGATTCCTTTGTACAGCGGACGACCAAAGTTACTCAGACAGCTCGCTTTCCCGGCTTTCCGGTTCCTGTACGGTCTCGCTTGCAGCAGTCTGGCTGTTGTGGGCCAGCGTATCGATGATAGCTTTCTTTTCTTTTTCGAGAGCTTCGATCTTTTCGTCTCTGGCCTTTATTTCTTTCTTCAGCTTAGAACGCACCTCAAAGACCGAGAAGAGAGAAAAGAACCACATAATGGCGGCTCCGGTGGAAAATAGCACCACTTCCCAGACGCCCTGCGGAAAGACCTTTTCAAATATAAGGAAACGCACTGTCACGTCGTTGATATTCTGAAAAGCAAACAGAGCCGAAAGGAACATCGTCAGTACGATAGCAAGAATGTAACTTTTCAATTAGATTCCCCCCATTAGCGAAAGCCTCGCAAATTCTTCTGCATATACCGATATATCATACAACATAAAATAAAAAAAATCTCTCCCGGCCGGCGGGAGAGATTTCCGATATTGACCGCGCTCTGTTTTTAGAATTTCGGAGAGCGTTTATACCATTCGACCAAAAGCGAACTGGCTATATATATCGAGCTGTATGTACCGACAAGGATCCCGACGAGGAATGCAAACGCGAAGTTGCTTATTACTTCCCCGCCGAAAATGAACATTGCAATAACGGGAAGCAGCGTCGTAAGCGAAGTATTGATGGTGCGCGAGAGCGTCTGGTTCACAGATGTGTTGACAAGGTTTTCGATGCCCATGCTGCGCACGTTTCCCCAGTTTTCACGGATACGGTCAAGGACGACTATCGAGTCGTTCAGCGAGTAGCCGGCGACTGTGAGAGCGGCCGCGATGAACGTCACCGAGATCTCCTTGCCTGTAAGGCTGTAGGCGCCGAGCATCAGGATAACGTCATGAACCAGCGCGGCAACGGCCGCCGCTCCGAAGCGGAAGCGGAAGCGATAAGCCATGTAGAGGAGGATGCCGGCAAGCGCTATGATGAGAGAATAGGCAGCCTGCGAGCGCAGCTCCTTTCCGACGACGGGGCCTATCTTCTCCACGCGGAGAAGCTTGTAGCTGCCGACGTCGGACGAAAGCGCCGCAAGGACGTCCTTTCTCACCTGATCTTCCTGCGCCTGGAAACGAAGCATGACGTCATCGTCGGCAAACGCCTGTATCATCGCGTTTCCCTGGCCGATTCCGGAAAGAGCGGAGCGTACCTTCGCTATATCCACAGGCTTGTCGAATTTTACCTGCAGCACAAGACCGCCGGTAAAATCGACCCCCAGATTAAGTCCTTTCGTAAGCAGGAGTGCAGCCGAGGCGATGATGCACAAAAGGCTTATGCTTACCAGTATCTTCCTGTACTTCATAAATGGGAAATTGAGTTTTGAAGCGTCAAAGGTAGCCATTTTTCATTGCCTCGTTTCTAAAGGGTAGTGTTTTTGCGGGCCGAAAGCAGTACGCCCAGCAGCGTCCGCGTAACTACAGTGTTGCAGAAGACAGACGCAACTACACCAACGCTCAGTGTTACAGCAAATCCGCGAATGGGACCGCTGCCGAAGTAGAAGAGGATCGCAGCCGCTATCAGCGTTGTTATGTTCGAGTCGAGTATTACGACCAGCGCTTTGCGGAAGCCCGCGTCAAGTGCCGCCATTATCGTTTTGCCAGAGCGGAATTCCTCTTTCATTCTTTCATATATGAGTATATTGCCGTCGACCGCCATGCCTATCGTCAGCACCATACCTCCGATGCCCGGCAGCGTGAGCGTCGATTTAAGCGCTATGACCGCGGCGATAACGAGCAGCATCGCGACAGCAAGGGCAATATCCGCGGCTATGCCGAGGAGACCGTAATAGACCACCATGAACACGACGACAAGCCCTGCGCCTATCAGGCCGGCCTTTACGCCGTCATGTATGGAGTCGGCTCCGAGGGACGGTCCGATGGAGCGGTTCTCAAGCACTTCGACTTCCACGGGCAGAGCGCCTGCGCGCAGCATGATGGCCAGACGGTTGGCCTCTTCTGTAGTGAATGAACCGGTGATCTGGGCTTCTCCGCCGGATATGCGCTGCTGGACTACAGGAGCCGAGATAACGACGTTGTCGAGCACGATGGCGATCTGTTTCTGGATGTTTGCGGCGGTAGCCTCGTCAAAAAGCTTCGCGCCTTCCTGATTGAACTTCAGGGATACAGCGGCTTTGCCGAACTGATCGAACGTTGTCTCGGCCTTCGTAAGGTCTCCTCCGCCGACATACATCTTGCCCAGCAGATACGCGCTTCCGTTCTCGCTTCTGGAGACCGTCATTTCCGAATTGGCTTTTACGGCTTCCTCCATCTGCTTCACGTATTCGTCGACTTCCGCTTTAGCGGCGTTCCAGCGTTCCTGCGCTTCATTGAACTGTTCGTCGCTGTCGTAATTCGACCGCACGGGCATCGCAGGCACTCTGGGAGATTCCCCCAACACCTGGCGGAACTGCAGCACCGCCGTGCGCCCTATCAGGTCAAGAGCAGCCTCCGGATCTTCGACACCGGGAAGGTCGACGGCAATCCTGTCTTCGCCTTCGCGCTGGATGACAGGTTCGGTGATCCCGTACTGGTCTATGCGCGAACGCAGAACGACAAGGAGCCGTTCCAGACTGTCGGCCGTCAGCGGGCTCTCAGGTGTGTCCTTGGCTTTAAGGATGATATGAACGCCGCCTCTTAAGTCGAGACCGAGACGAATCCTGCCCTTTATCGGAAATGCCGTCACCGCTGCTATCAGAATGACGGCGGCGACTGCTGCCAGCCGCCATTTGTCTCTTTTTAACATTTAATGCGCCTCCCCGCAAAGAAAAAGGAGTGGGCCAAAGGCCCTCTCCGCAAAAATCAATAAGCCGGGCCGTACAGGCTATGCTTTTTCTTCGCTGTCAGAGACTGTCTCTTCGGGTGCAGCTTCCTCAGAAACAGGTTCCTCTTCGCGGACAGGCTCGCCGGCAGGAAGTTCTTCCTTCTTGGACTTCTTTTTCCTGGGCTGCTGCGGCGCACTGTTCATCTCGCTTTTCTTCATGGATATGGAACTCTTGAGAATGCGCACCTTAACGCCCTCGTCCAGCTCAATAAGATAGCTGTCGTCTAAAACATCGCGGACTACGCCGAAAAAACCGCCGGCTGTTATAACAGTGTCGCCCCTGCTTATACTTGCAAGCATATCATCGTGAGCTTTCTGCTTTTTTTTCTGCGGCCTGATGATCATGAAGTAGAAGATCGCCGCAAACATTGCCAGAGGCAACAACATACTTGTCAAACTGCCCTGCTGTCCACCCAAAGAAATTCCTCCTTACGATACACACAGTACTTTATGCCTTTAACGGGCATACTGAGCTATTTTATCATGACATTATATATTATGGCTATCAATTAGACTATATTAATTTGCCCGCCGGCTGGAAATTGTTTTTCTCGCGCTCCTTGAGGAAGAAAAGAAGCTTTTCAAGCTCGACGAATATGTCGACCCTGTAGAAGAGGATACGATCCGGGACTATGACCGTTGCCGGCGTAAAGGCAAGTATCCCCTTGAGCGTCGGAGAGCGCACGGCCTGGTCGACGCAGCTCTGCGCCGCGACGGCAGGAACCGCAAGCAGAAGGACTTCGATGTTGCGGTCCTCCATCACCCTTGCGATCTCATCGGAGTGGAAGCAGTCGACGCCCATTATCTTTCTGCCGACTTTTTCCGGATCCACGTCAAACAGCGCTTCTACACTGAATTTATAGCTCTTGAACGCCGCGTGCCCCATCAGAGCCGCGCCTAAATTCCCGACGCCTGCGAGGGCGACGCGCCATACGCGCGGCGAGGCAAGGATGTTTTCGATATGAGTGCAGAGGCGGTTCACATGATAGCCGACGCCGCGCTTCCCGATCTCGCCGAAGTAGGAAAGATCCTTGCGCACCTGGCTTGCCTTTATGCCTAAGATCTCTCCGATCTGCAGCGAAGAAACGACCTTTCGCCCCTCCTCCTTCATGGAGGACATAAGTCTGTAATACTGTATCAGCCTTTCAACGGTCGGTTCGGCAACCTTCATATGTTTCTCCTTTCACGCAAAGGTGATCGAATCTCACCACGGCCTGATATCCAGATCAGCCTTCCTGTCGCTTATAGCTTCATATGCGGCAGCGTTACGCTTAAGAGCGCTTTCGTCCGCATTCAGCACTTTGACAGTAAGTATATGTCTCGGATACGCTATTTCTATCGTATCGTTCTCTTTTACTTCCGCCGACTGCTTTGACACGCGTCCGTTTATGCGCACCGCGCCTATCTCAGCCATTTCCTGAGCCGCAGTCCTGCGCTTTACCAGACGGGAAAGCTTTAAAAACTTGTCCAGTCTCACCGCCGCACCCCGTTCTCAATTAAAAAAGTATAAAACTAAAGCTAAATTTGTGCAATAAATTACAAATGCTTCGAAACGATGGTACGTACATACCGCCGTTTCGAAAAAATCACTCTATAAAATCTTTCAGTTTTTTGCTGCGGCTCGGATGCCTCAGCTTGCGGAGAGCCTTTGCTTCTATCTGCCTGATGCGTTCGCGTGTGACTCCGAAGCGCCTCCCGACTTCCTCAAGCGTATGCGCATGCCCGTCCTCAAGCCCGAAGCGCAGGCGAAGCACCTCGCGCTCTCTGTCGGTCAGATCGTCGAGCATCTCGTCAAGCTGCTCGCGCAGAATCTGGCTTGCCGCGGCTTCCTCCGGACTCGGAAGATCCTTGTCTTCAAGGAAATCCCCGAGCTGGCTGTCTTCTTCTTCACCGATAGGAGTCTCGAGCGATACAGGCTCCTGAGCGATGCGCTGAATCTCTTCCACCCTGTTGGGATCGACTTCCATGTTCTTCGCGATCTCTTCGGCTGTCGGTTCACGCCCGAGACGCTGAACGAGCTGACGCGAAACGCGTATCAGCTTGTTTATCGTTTCGACCATATGCACAGGTATGCGTATCGTGCGGGCCTGGTCGGCTATCGCGCGCGTGATCGCCTGGCGTATCCACCATGTGGCATAGGTGCTGAACTTATATCCCTTATGGTAGTCGAATTTTTCGACCGCGCGTATAAGCCCTAAATTGCCCTCCTGAATCAGGTCAAGGAAAAGCATCCCGCGGCCGATATATTTTTTCGCAATGCTTACAACAAGGCGGAGGTTTGCCTCAACAAGCTTGTCCTTGCAGGAATTGTCGCCCATTTCGACGCCCTTTGCGAGCATGACCTCGTCTTCGGACGTCAGAAGCGGTATCTTGCCTATCTCGCGCAGGTACATGCGCACAGGGTCGGAGAGCGGCAGATCTTCAAGGTCTCCCATCTCATCGCTGTTCACGGAACTGGTAATGATGGCTTCGCCTTCGGAGGGATCGACCTTGGTCTTCGGCTCGTCAAGGACGTCAACGCCCAGTTCCATAAGATTTGTGTACAGGTTGTCGAGGATATCGGCCGTAAGGAAATCCTTCGGCATTTTCTTTTCTATATCCTCGTATGTGACAAATCCCTTCTCGCGCCCCTCATGGAGCAGTTCCCGGACGTTATCGATATACGCGGTGTAATCGACTGCGTCCTGGTCTTCAACAAGATTGTCCTCGCCGTCTTCGCTTTCTTCAGCCTTTTCGATGTCGCCTATATCGTCGGCGTCGTCTTCGACTTCATCTTCAAGCGCTATCTCATCGAATTCAGACTTCTCCAGCAGCTCGATATTTTCCGGTTTAGGCCCCTCGCTCATGATATCATCCATATCTTCGGCGTTTTCCGCCTCATCCGGGACCGGGGAGACTGTTTCAGGCACAAATTCATCCGCTTTTTTGTTTTTTGTTTTTTTCATGCCTTTGTATTCCCTCCTTTTAATAACCTGACACATTTATAATATTCTTCATATTCCTCTTCGTTGATCGTTCCGTTCCTGATCTTCTCAAGAAGAGCGTTCTTTCTCTTTTCCCTGCTGCGGCGTCTGAGCGCTTCCGTCAGTCCTGCCGCGGCCTCCTCGTCTATGCCTTCCTTCGCAAGAAGGCCGTTTCCTTTGGCCACCGCGCTCATTCCGCGCGTTTCGCCCATCTTCTGCCAGCGTCTTTCTATATCGTCAGTTTCCTCTCCGCCAAGAAGGGCGGCCACAACGTTCTGCACGTCCGGGTCTTCGATAAGGCCTATTATCTCGTCCCTGCGGAAAGCCGATCTTAAGCTTTTGCTGTTCCACAGCATGCTGCATATCATATACTCTATATCATTTTCTCCGGCGCCCGGAGCATACAGATCAATATTTCCCTTTTTTCGGTCTTTCTCCAGCTGCGGCGCGGCGCGCCGCGCAATAAGATCCCTGAGCTCATGAGGGAATACCGACAAAACTTCCGCAAGTTCCCCGATATAAGGCTCGACGTCAAAAACAGGAATAGACGCAAGCCCGTCAAGCAGATCCTTCCTCGCGGCTCCCGCTTTCTTAGGATCCTTCAGGTCAGGCTGCCTGAGCCTCGCATGAAAGAGCGGCAGAGGCAGAGCATCCTCAAGAGCCTTTTCGAAGAGCTCCTTCCCGCCGGGCTGAAGCAGAAGTTCGTCAGGGTCTTTTCCCTGCTGCCAGATAACGCGCCGGGAAGTTACGCCCTCCGCATGCAGCATATACATCGCCCTGAGCGCGGCTTCCTGCCCGGCAGAGTCTGAATCATAACAGACGTAGCAGAGACCGGTCATTCTTTTGATAAGCGCGGCCTGCTCCTGTGTCAGAGAAGTGCCTAAAGAGGCCACGGAATTTGTGTAGCCGAATATATGAGCGCGTATAGCGTCAAAATATCCCTCCATCAGTATCGCATACCCTTTGGAGGTCATCTCCCCCTTTGCTTTGTCAAGCAGGTAAAGATTGTGACGTTTATTGAACAGCCTGCTTTCCGGGCTGTTCAGATATTTCGCGCCGTCTCCGTCTAATATCCTTCCGCCGAAACCGATAAGCCTCCCGGTGACGCTGCGGATAGGAAACATCAGTCTGCCGCGGAAACGGTCGTAGCATCCTCCGTTTTTCCCCTGGGAGGCGACGCCGCTTTCTATCATCGCCTGTACGGTACAGCCGCGTTTTTCGAGCCTTCGCGACAGCATATCCCACGAATTGGGCGCCCATCCGAGCTCAAAGCGGCGGCAGTCGTCGGGGGTCACAGATCGTTTTTCAAGATACTTTCTTGCAGGCTCACCGCCTGCGCCGCGCAGCGATTCCATAAAAAAATCAAGAGCGGCCCCGTTGATATCCACAACCGCGGATTCAGGTCTGCCGCCGCGCGCATATTTTGTCAGCTTTACTCCGGCCCGCTCTGCAAGCCGTTCAAGAGCTTCCCGAAACTCGAGATGCTCCGCTTCCATTATAAAAGTAAATACATCGCCGCCTTTTCCGCAGCCGAAACAGTGAAAAGTCTGCCGCTCCTGCGATACGGAGAATGAAGGAGTCTTTTCGCTGTGAAAAGGACAGCAGCCCCAGAAGGTACGCCCGTTTTTTTTCAGCTTGACATACCCGGAGACGACATCAACGATGTCAAGTTTTGATTTTATTTCCCTAACATCGTCATCAGGCATAAGACCCACCCCGTAAAGCAGCTGATTTACCGAGAAGAGAGGAGGGAGAGTAAATTTCTCTCCCTCCTTACGTCTATAAAATAATTATCACGTGTTCTTTCTATTCTATTGCATCAGAGAGCGAAGAGCGGCGCAAGGACCGTTGCCACAACGGACATAAGCTTGATGAGTATGTTAAGGCTCGGGCCTGCTGTATCCTTGAACGGGTCGCCTACAGTATCTCCGACGACAGCCGCAGCGTGCGGCGCGCTTCCCTTGCCGCCGTGCGCGCCGGATTCGATGAACTTCTTGGCGTTGTCCCATGCGCCGCCGGCATTGGACATAAAGATAGCCATCATAACGCCTGTGACTATCGAGCCGCCGAGCATGCCGCCGAGAGCGGGAGCGCCGAGGATGAAGCCTACCGCGACGGGCGCAAGGACCGCCATGACGCCGGGAATTACCATCTCTCTGAGTGCTGCCGCCGTCGAGATATCGACGCAGCGCTCATACTCCGGACGTCCGGTGCCTTCCATGATTCCGGGGATCTCACGGAACTGGCGGCGGACTTCTTCGATCATCTTCTCAGCAGCGCGGCTGACAGCCTGGATCGAGAGCGCGCTGAAGATGAACGGCAGGAGTCCTCCTATAAAGAGCCCGACCATGACGCGGGGATCCTTAAGGTCTATTGAGCTGAGGTTGGTCGCCTGAGCAAATGTAACGAAGAGCGCAAGCGCGGTAAGAGCGGCGGAACCGATGGCAAGTCCTTTGCCGACCGCAGCTGTCGTGTTGCCGACCGCATCAAGCTTATCCGTAATATTGCGGACTTCCTCAGGCAGTTCGGCCATTTCGGCGATACCGCCTGCGTTGTCGGCGATAGGACCGTAAGCGTCGACTGAAAGCGCCATGCCGGTTATAGCAAGCATTCCGACGGCGGCGCAGGAGATACCGTAAAGACCTCCGAAGAATACGCCCGCCATTATCGCGCAGCAGACTAAAATCACGGGGATAGCGGTCGATTTCATTCCAACGCCGAGACCGGCCAGAATGTTCGTCGCAGCGCCTGTCTCAGACGCCTGTGCTATCTCTTTGACGCTGCCGTAGTCGCCCGAAGTATAGAACTCGGTAGCGGCTCCGATGAGAAGTCCTGAAACGACTCCGGAAAGGACCGCCCAGAAGAGGGTGAGGTCGCCGTTAAACATCCAGTTAGTTATAAAGAAAGTGCCGACAAGCATAAATACGCCGGTAAGACCGAGGCCTACGCGGAGAGCCTTTGCCGGGTCGCCGCCTTCCTTAACGCGGACAAAGAACGTTCCGAGTATCGAAGAAAGGATGCCTACCGCGGCAAGCAGCAGCGGGTAGATAACGCCGGTCTCGCTGTAAACCATGAAGCCGATGGCCATGGCGGCGATGATCGAGTTGACATATGACTCAAAGAGGTCGGCTCCCATGCCTGCGATGTCTCCGACATTGTCTCCGACGTTATCGGCGATGACCGCCGGGTTGCGCGGGTCGTCTTCCGGGATGCCTGCTTCGACCTTTCCGACAAGGTCGGCTCCTACGTCAGCAGCCTTCGTATAAATACCGCCGCCGACACGGGCGAAGAGTGCTATCGAGCTTGCTCCGAAACCAAAGGCTGTGATGATGTTCGCATCCTTGAAAATAAAGAACATGACGACTATGCCGAGAAGGCCGACGCCTACGACCGTCATGCCCATGACGCTTCCGCCCATGAACGCTACCTTCAGCGCTTCGTTCATGCCGTGCGTCGCGGCAAAGGATGTTTTGCCGTTTGATTTAGTGGCGACCCTCATACCGATAAAGCCTGTCAGACCGCTGCAAAGTGCGCCGACTACAAAGCATACCGCGCTCGGTACGCTGATCTTCCATGCCAGAATGGCCGCGACTATGATGACAAACGGGACAAGCGCCTTATACTCACGATAAAGAAAGGCCATAGCGCCTCCCTGGATAATGCCGGATAATTCGCTTACACGCTCGTTCTCCACTTTGAAAGAGGAGATCTTACCCGAAGCAACCGCCGCGAAGAGAAGTGCAATTACACCAGTTCCCCCCACAATGGCTATTATGTTATTCATTGCTGAAGTTCCCCCTGACGTTGTATTTTTATTGCTGTAGCCCATATGCAGGCTAATTTGTTATTATATATTTATGTTTATTAATAATCAACAGCACCTTGCTCTTTTTTTCTCTAAATATCGAATTTAATGCATTCTGCTTTTTTCAGGATACATATGCGGACCGTATGCTTTTACCGGCGCGGCTGTATGCTTCGCGATTTACGAAGCGGTCCCGCGTCTTTTGAGGTACTCCTGCCAGTATGTGCTGTCGCCGGTCATCGATGAAAACTCTTTATATGTGACATTCGCGACGCCGCCTCGTATCGGGCTCACATACTTCCGCTTCGTGTGATCCACGCGCGATCTCGTGCTTTCTTTCATCCTGCTGTAAAAAAGCGCAAGCGACGCGCAGAATTCCATCAGTCCGCCAAGTTCATCTTCCGGCATCGGTACGGAGACGCGCAGTATCACATGCGAACCGGGCACGCCCTGCGCGTGGAACCATATATCATCTGGATTTGCAAGCTTAAATGTCACATATCTGTTGCCCTTTGCAGAGAGCCCGGCATAAACGATCGCGCCGTCAAATTCAAAGCGAAGGTGCGGGGGCAGAGATGCGCCTTTTTCGCTGTTTTTCTTCTTTGGCGCCCTTTTTGCAATGCCGAGCTCATCCTCTATCATCGAAAGGCTTTTGCCGTCAGTGACAGCGCGCACGGCTTCAAGCGTTTCGGCATATCCGGCAAGTTCCTCTTCGACGGAAGGCATAAGCGCTGCAGCCCGCTCCGCCGAAGCCCTTATCTTTTTATATTTCGAAAAATAAACTTCCGCGCTCTTCTGAGGAGAAACGCCTTTTACGAGCGGCACTTCAAGAGAGTACGTGTTTCCGTCCTCATCGTAACCGCTGAGCAATACTTCGCCTGCGCCCGGCTTTATGCGCCACAGATTTGCCGTTATAAGCTCACCGTACTGCCTGAACCGGCCGTCGAGGCTTTCATGGATCAGCGCTTTGATATCCGACAGCTGGCGCTCCCGGCGCGTTATCTCCCTGCCGATCAGAGCGGCTGCCCTCTTTTTTCGCGCGTCCAGGTCCGCGTCGCGCATAGGTTCAAGAACTGCCGCAAAGCCGCTTCCCTTCCCCAGAGGCACGGCCTGCGGAAGAAGTTCCGGAAAGACCGTTATATAATTGCCTAACTTTTGAGGAATGAATCTTTCTTTTTCTGTTTCTTCGCTGTAAAAGGCGCTCATTGCACGCCGACAGATGTCTGCCGGCATCCCGGAAGCCGCTTTCAGCAGTTTTCTCCCGAAGCCGGCGATATTTGCCAGATCGGAAGGCTCCGGCCTTTCAAGCCACTCTTCGAGACTGACGCCTCCGAAAAGAGGGGGCATGATGTAGACAAGACCCGGCAGCACGGCGCGGAAAGAGTTGTCGGCCGGATGTATATGCTTTGCGGTCTCGATGATAACGTCGGATTCGTCTGCAAGCAGCAAGTTGGAAAAACGCTCCATAGGCTCAAAGATCACATTGCGCACGACGGAAAAGCCAGCGCCAACGGTCTTTCGGAAAGAAAGCTTCAATATGCGGTCGCGCCTCAGCTGCTCAGCGGAAAAAAGCACGGCGCCGGTGATATGGCTCCGCAGCGCGTTCACTATCTGCGGCGTCTGCGCTGCTGCCGAAAGAAGCTCTTTGCGTTCCTTCTGCGATATCGCCACAGCGCCGCATCTGACGGAATCCCATGACAGCAGCAGTTCGTCCTGCCCGAACGAGATCACGACCGCGTTATTGCCGCCGTCCACCCTCTGCACGCGCTTTCCGCAAAAGGCTGAAGCGATCTCTTTTTTCCAGTACCATACAAGTTCGGGACCAAAAGACAATTTACTCTCACCGCCTTAATACCGGGCGCACCGGACAGAGGCCGTAATAAATAAAAATTATGACCTCTGCATTTAAGATATCCTTAAGTGACAGAGGTCTTATAAACGCTTGGTGGAGCTGAGGCGATTTGAACGCCCGACCCCTTCCGTGCGAGGGAAGTGCTCTCCCGCTGAGCTACAGCCCCATCAAAAAATGCGGGTAAAAAATGGAGCGGAAAACGGGACTCGAACCCGCGACCTACGGCTTGGAAGGCCATCGCTCTACCAGCTGAGCTATTTCCGCCCGCAACGGCAGATATAATACCATCGAGGTATGAATGTGTCAAGAAAAACGGCGAGCTTCTCACCGCGGCCGGCAACACAGGGATTCGCCGCAGTATGCATCAATTACGCAGCGGGGCGTTTCAAAGAAGACAGCAACTGTTTCCGCAGGAATATGAATGCGCGGGAGATATTCCTTTCCGCATCCTGCGTGCATCAAATGTCATCAATCTATATAATAAACAGCAGATTGCTGTATAATATATAGTATAATTACTGCTTTATAATATATAAATGCTGCAGCAAAATTAAAAGAGGTGATGAATAATGGCACAAATCAGCCTTCGTGTAGATGATGAAGTAAAACAGAGCGCTGAAAAAACATTCGACGCCATAGGCATAAGCATGTCCGCTGCGATAAACATCTTCCTTAAAACAGTAGCAAGAGAAAGGCGCATACCCTTTGAACTGTCCGCCGACCCATTTTACTCGGAAGCAAACATACGCTATCTTGAAAGCATCCTGCGGGACATGGAAACAGGCAAAGCGCGCTTTGCCGAGCATGAACTGATCGAGGCAGACTGATGCGTCTCTTATGGGAAGACAGAGCCTGGGATGATTATTTATGCTGGCAGGGTGAGGATAAAAAAACGCTCAAATAGATCAACGCGCTGATAAAAGATATGCGGAAAAACCCGTTTATCGGCTTGGGAAAACCGGAACCTCTTAAAGGGAACCTCAGCGGTCTGTGGAGCCGGCGCATAGACGAAACAAACCGCATAGTCTACTGCGAGCGTGACGGGATAATATACATCATTTCCTGCAAAGGACACTACGAAGAGTAATCGGTCAAAACCTCTGCAAGAGCAGCAAAAGCAAAGGTCTGCTTTAACAGAAGCCTTTGCACATTTTGTATATGGGATTATCCCTGCGGCAGGTCGCCTATATAAAGAGTCTTTCCCAAAGGAGCCAAAACCTTAAGCACGGTATCGAGCTGCGTGTTGGTATACCCCTTTTCCATGCGCGCTATAACAGGCTGTTTTACACCGCTCAGAGCTTCAAGCTTCTTCTGCGAAATACCCTTCTCCGCTCGTGCAGCGGCCAATTCGAGCATCATCGCAACGCGCAGATTGGACGCCGCCCTCTCCCCGGACGTCATAATATGACCGCGCACTTCGCTCCAGCTGTGTCCCTTCGGACTTATGACTTTTTCACTCATAAAGGCCGCCCCTTTCGATATAATTTTGTCGGCTCTCCGCCTGTCCGTCTCAATAGACATTGACCGCGTTGCTGTACGCGCACATTAAAAACGAACCCCGGCAGGTATTCCGATCGTTCCGGTATGGTACTCAAAAAAAAAAGCATAGGTACCAGTTTAGGTACCGATTTTATGAAACTCAATGATTTTACATGACTTTCCAAAAACACGCAAAAAAGCGGGAAGCCGGCCTTTAACCTGCTTCCCGTGAATTTTAGCGTTTCCAAAATCCTTATTTTAAAAAAATGGAGCCAGCGTCCAGATTCGAACTGGAGACCTGCGCATTACGAGTGCGCTGCTCTACCGACTGAGCTACGCTGGCTTCTTTATGGAGCGGACAACGGGATTCGAACCCGCGACCCTTAGCTTGGGAAGCTAATGCTCTACCAGCTGAGCTATATCCGCATAATCAACGAGCGCTATATTAACATACTTTTCTAAAATATTCCAGTGATTATTTTTTCAGGCGGCCGGCAAACGGTGCAAAGTCAGTGCCGCTATATAAATACCGGCACAAAAAGACCTGACGTATACAGCCGTGTGCTCGCTTTATCTGCCGAGAAGATGCTCTTCGGCGATCTGCGCCGCCCTCCGGCAGGCGCGCACGCAGGGACGGCTGAGATAGTATTCCTCTGTCCTGACGGCCGGTTCCTCCAGATCTTCGCCCTTTTTCAGGCCGAGAAGTTCACGGCAGATCAGGGTCCCCTCCGTCTCTTCAAAGGCATGGCACATGGCCTGTATCTTTTCGTACAGCGCCATCTTCCCGTCCGCATCGTCGGGCTCGGCATACCCGTTCAGATATCCGGCCAGCATCGTCATACCGCACACTGCGCCGCAGACTTCCCGCATTTTCCCGAAACCGGCGCCAAATGGGCTTGCAAGTTTCGCGGCCTGTTCGGTCGTCATGCCGAGAATATCCGCAAATGCGGCAAATGTCGACTGGCTGCAGTTATATCCCAGTCGGAAGAGCCTTTCCGCTTCGTCTGCCCTGCAGATGCTGTTTTTGCACTCATTCTTAAACGTTATTTTCTTCTCCCCGCCTGACACAGTATTTTCTTTCACGGTTAAGTCCTCCATTTTCGAATCCCCGGTAATAGGCGTCATCATAAAAAATGCGAGGAAACAGCCGGATCCCCGTTGTCTCTTCGCATTTTCGGTCAAAAAATTTAGAACGGCAATCTGTCAAAATCAGCGTCCTAAAAATGGCGGAGAAGGTGGGATTTGAACCCACGTAACGGCTCATCACCGCTAAGACGATTTCGAGTCGCCCGCCTTCGACCACTCGGCCACCCCTCCGCACAAGGCGAACTCAGATATTATACACGATTTGCAAAACTTTTCAATCCGGACGGTTTTTCGCAGAAACTGCCAGGCACGGCTCGCCTTTTCCGCATAAAAAACTGTCCCCCGCTTCCTTAAAAAAGGCAGGGGGGGACAGGGTCAGTTCATAACGGATGCTGAGAATCAGTTGGTCTTCAGCGCGTTTATTACATCCATCGTGAGGTCAACGCCTCCGAAATAGACAAGCACCTTGTTCATGACCAGCGTAACGCCCTTCTGTTTCGCAACTTTGGCAACGGTATCGTTCAATTCCTTGAACACGGGGGTCATAAGCTTTGCCTCTTCTTCCCTCATCTCCATCTGCAGTTTTTCGACTATGTTTTTCTTTTTAATTTCGTCTGTTTCCTTGTCGAATTCCGCTTTTGCCGCGCTTGACTTCCTTTTGTCAAGCTCTTCAAGCTGCTTCTGCGCCTGCTGGAACTTGGAGAACTGGCTCAGGACGCGCACATCGTCAATATATCCTACCGTATCGTCATCCGCATAAGCAACGCTTCCCAGGGCAATAAGCGCAAGTACCGCAAGCAAAAGCACAGCGATTTTTTTCATTTTTAACTCCTCCATACTCACAGCATACGTTGCCATATGCGTTTTATTATACAGCGTATGATTTTATAACTATTTGGGCCTCTTGTCCATATCCCGGCAATGTTTCGCGGCTCTTTTGCATGCAAAAGTCATATATCTGCAAAGGGCGGGCAGCTGCCAGAAAACGCCGCGGTGCGGCAGCTCACGATCAAGCCTTTTCTTCTTTTTTATCGGAAGCGTCTTCTGTGAGCAGTTCCTTAAGAGAAGAAGCAAGCCCCGCGACCCCCTGTATCTCGGACGGTATTATTATCTTCGTCGCTTTGCCGTCTGCCGCTTTGCTGAAAGCCTCAAGGCTCTTAAGCGCTATTATCTCTTTTTTCGGAGAGGCTTCGTTGAGCATCCTTATGCCGTCCGCTATTGCGCGCTGGACAGACCTGACGGCTTCCGCTTCGCCTGCCGCCTCGCGTATTTTCTGTTCCTTGACCGCGTCGGCCCTCAGTATAGCGGATTCCTTTTCTCCCTCGGCTATGAGGATCTTGCTCTGCTTTTCTCCTTCCGCAAGCAGTATGGCTTCGCGTTTTTCGCGTTCTGCCTTCATCTGGCGTTCCATCGCCGCCATTATTTCCTTGGGGGGCACGATATTCTTTACTTCGACGCGGTTTACCTTTATGCCCCATTTGTCCGTGGCCTTGTCAAGCGTCTCCGTTATGGAAGTGTTGATCAGGTCGCGCGACGTCAGGGTATGGTCCAGTTCCATCGAGCCTATGATGTTCCTGAGCGTCGTGGCGGTCAGGTTTTCTATCGCGGAAAGCGGATTCTCGACGCCGTAGGTGAGCATTTTCGCATCGGTGACCTGAAAGAACACGACGGTGTCTATCTGCATCGTTACATTGTCCTTTGTGATGACGGACTGGGGAACGAAATCGACTACCTGCTCCTTTACGGAGACAACGTTCGCCACCCTGTCGATAAAAGGCAGCTTAACATGAAGACCTGCTCCCCATGTGCAGAGATACGTCCCGAGGCGTTCGAGCACAAAAACTTTTCCCTGCGGCACGATGCGGACATTCACCGCCACGGCGATTATAAGGATGATCGCCAGATTGGCAAGCATCACGGTATGAAAGATCATGTTATATTCCCTCCCGTTTTTCGGTATCGGATATTTTTTTCACTATCAGCTTTACCCCGCTGAGTTCCTTAACGATAACCATGTCGCCCTTTTCAAGCCGGCTCCCGTCCTCTGTGCGCGCCTCCCACTCAAGGCCGTCCGCAAGGACGCGCCCCTTCTCAAAAACGTTGTCGATCTGGGAAAGCACGACGCCGCGCTGCCCTATCACTTTTTCCGCGTTCGTAGGCGTCTTTTTGACGTGCAGCACCTTTTTGAGGAAAGGCCGCGTAAGAAGCATGGAAATTATACTGGCCGCTATAAAAACCGCCATCTGAACGTCAAAGCGGACGTCAAAAGCGGCAAAGAGCGCGGCAACTATTGCCCCCACGGAGAACCAGACAGAAACAAGCCCCACCGTGGCCGCTTCGAGAACGCCTGCCGCAACCGCGACTATCAGCCAGAAAGTTACGGTGTTTTCCGTCAGCAGCTTAACAAGATCTTCCATCTTATCCTCCTGTCTGCATCCGGCCATGCGCGCGAATCATATCCGGGCACGCGGCCGAACGGCGGTATGAGTTGCCGTATATATGTTATCACCCTTTGAAAATGCTGTCATCACAGCCTGACAGACGAGGGGCTGTATTACAAAAGACCGCGCCCCGGCTGAGGGAACGTGATCGAGGGATGGTCGCCGCAGGCTGCGCAGTCCGCGTTTCTTTTGGGCAGATGAAATTTGCAGACATTCATCGTAAGGGTGTCCACCGTCAGCATCTGACCTGTCAGCAGCTCCCCTATCCCGAGCAGATACTTCAGCGCCTCCATGGCCTGGATGCTTCCGATGATCCCGGTCACGGCACCGATAACGCCTCCCTCGCGGCAGGTCGGCGCTTCATCCCCTGTCGGAGGCTCTCTGAATACGCAGCGGCAGCACGGCCCTTTGCCGGGCAGATATGTCATCGTCTGACCGAAATAACGGAAGATTCCGCCGTAGCTGAACGGCTTGCCGGCGATCACGCATGCGTCGCTTATCAGAAATTTGGAAGTAAAGCTGTCTGTGGCGTCTATGACAAAATCATATCCTTCGATGAGGGATAGTATATTCTCTTCTGTCGCATCCTCTTCACAGACGTTCACCTTTATCTCCGGATTCAGCGCAAGCAGCGCTTCGCGCGCGGAATCGGCCTTCGGCCTGCCGATATCCTCGGTACGGTGCAGTATCTGACGCTGAAGGTTGCTGAGCTCGACTTTATCTCCGTCAACGATGCCGATAGTGCCGACTCCCGCGGCTGCAAGATAAACGGAAGAAGGACACCCCAGCCCGCCCGCGCCGATAACAAGCACGCTCGAAGAAAGCAGCTTCTTCTGCCCGTCAGACCCTATATCCTTTATTACAACCTGCCGCTGATAACGCCGTATCTGTTCCTTTGAAAGCTTCATACCGCCCACCTCTCTCCTGTGTCATATTTTACATTAATTTCACTGTTCAACAAAAGATGCGAATATGCCGCGCACACGCATTTCTTCCGTTTTCGCACGGCGCCGCATACACGCCGCACTCACATATCTGCCGCGGAATCGATTTATTATTCATAGAGTAAAAATGAGACTGAGCGGCAGGTACTGCGCTGTTTGTGATATGATATGCCGCAGAAAAAGGAGGCAGAAACAAAATGAATAAACTGAAAAGACAGGCGGCAGCAGGAACGCTTATCATACTTATCACAGCGCTTTTCGGATGCCTGATAAGTTCAGAAAAGAGCACATCAGGCATATGGGCGGTTTTTACACAGAGCAAAGCGGAGGCAAGCGCTATAAATGAAATGTTTTACAGTTCCCCGATAACAAACGATATCTGGAAAAGAATATACGGAAAGTCTTACAAGGAAAACTGTCCTCTCCCCGTCGAAGATCTGAGGTACCTGCATCTTCTGCATAAGGATCTTAACGGAAAAACAAAAGAGGGCGAAATGGTATGCAACGCCCATATCGCCGATACACTTCTCGAAATATTCAGAGAGCTGTACGCGGCCGGTTACCGGATAGAAAAGATTCGTCTTGTGGACGAATACGGCGCGGACGACGAGACTTCGATGAGAGACAACAACTCCTCCTGCTTCAATTTCCGTTTTATCTCCGGAACAAAGAAGATATCAAAGCACGGGCTGGGGCTTGCGGTGGACATAAACACGCTCTATAACCCGTACGTCAAGGAAAAGGACGGTAAAATAATTGTAGAGCCCGCAACCGCAACGGAATATATCGACAGGACAAAGGACTTCCCCTGCAAGATAACCAGAGACGACCTCTGCTTCAAACTCTTCACAGAGCACGGTTTCGAATGGGGAGGAGACTGGAAAAGCGTAAAAGACTACCAGCACTTTGAACTGCCGACAGAGGAGATAAATAAACTGTATCCGGAAAACAAATAACGCCTTACGCGCGGTCAGCAGCGATAATACGTCACGAATAAAACACACTCTTGCCGCCTGCCGGCAGGAGTGCTGTTTTGTTTACCGTCTGTGCAGCCAGCCGCGCTTCATGCCGTAGGCAAACCACGCGCAGCAGGCAAAATTCAGCAAAGAGAGAGCGTAAAGGCAGACGCTGTGTCCCGCGGGCGAAAAATGCCCGTCCGTGACCGGGTAAAGGTTAAGGAGCAGCCCGATAAACCACTGAATGAAAAACGAAATAAGGAATATGAGGAAATTCAAAAGCGCAAACGCACGGCCGACTTCTCCTCCGGCGTACATCCTGCGTACTATAGGGAAAGAGATCATCGTCATCGCCGAAAAAAACATTACAGGAGACCACAGAGAAGCCGCAGAAGCGCCGTTCATCGCCGCGATCACGGCAAGAAATACCGCTATGAAAATATCCGAGATCAGATAAAACTGCTCCCATGAAAGCAAGCCTCTCTCCTCGAGCCATTCCGCAATCACGCCGTTCATAAAAAAGCCGGCCGCGGCGCTTGCAAATGCCAGCATCATGAACGTCCCGGCAGACGCTTCTCCGAAAGCGGCCACATCGTACATCCACGGGCCTATCCACAGGAAAAGATACGCAAAATATACCCCCTGCCCCGCCATAGCCGGCGCCGAAGCGCAGAGGAAGCCTTTGTCGGCAAAAAGCGCAAGCATCTCCCTAAGCATTCGCGCAAGCGTTGTACCTCCCGCGCCGCCCTCCGGTCCATCCTTTGGCACCGCAAACCAAATTGCGGCAGAATACGCGAGCGTTCCTGCGGCAAGCAGAAAGAAGACCGGGCGCCAACCGATCGTATCGAAAGCCATCGCAACGGGGCGTGTGGCGCACATACCGCCCAGCCCGCCCATAAGAGAAAGCGCACTGTAGGCTACGGGCAGCTTTTCTTGCGGAAGCAGCGTGGCAAATGCTTTAAAAGCGGCCATAAGACTGCCTGCAAAACCTATGCCTACAAGCGCGCGCGAAAGAACAAGCGCGCCAAAGCCGTGAGCTATACCGTAGATCAAAGCGCCCGCTGCAGCAAAAATCAAAAACGGAGCCAACGTCTTCCGCGCACCGAAACGGTCAAGAAAAATACCTACAGGGAACTGAGACAGTCCGAAAACGATAAGATAGACGGAACTCATAAAGCCGAGATCCGCCGGAGAAAGAGAAAACTCCGAAATGAGAATCGGCGACATCATCGCATTTACGCTGCCGACGATGACCGATAAAAAATACCCAAGGCCGAACGGTAAAAAAAGACGTATAAAAACCGGCGAAAGCCGGCCTGTTTTATTCTCCAACAATGTCGCCCCGATCCGCGCGATATTCGACTAACAACTGGAAATTATACAACATTGCCGCGGCACGCGGCTGTTCAGAATATACGATAATCTTCCGGCGAAACCGACAAAGCGGGAGATATCACGCTGTGACGCCTGCCGCATATGCCAATTTAAAGCACTGCGCCTGCGCTTGTCCGGCAAATCTATTTTGTGAGTTTCAGATACTTTTCGCCGTCAAGCCCGTGCTTCTCAGCCAGACCGTTATAGAAATCCTTTACTTCTTCGTCCTGCATGACGGAACGGACATGGCTGTTCCGCAAAGCTATCTCAAACATGCGTTCCGCCTGTTCCCTGGACCAGTCCTTGATCCTGCTCAGCTTCGAAAAGACCTGGCGCGCTTTTGAGACGCTGAAACTGCCGTCAAGGTCGGATATCAGATCCATCTTCTCCAGTTCTTCCTTCGTGTGCCGCCTGTCGGCTTCGATATTCTCCTTCTTATTGATCTCGTGCAGCCGTTCTAACTTTTCGGCGGCGGCCGTCTTGTCGATTATCGCTTTCAGCAGCATATCAAGCTCCGTCCCCTCCGAATAGTCGGCCGGAGCGAAGTATTTTATCCTGTTCTCGCGCATCATTTTATAAACTTTTGTCTTATCCTGCGTGACGCGGTCATATACGCCTATCGAATGCCCGCCGTAAGAGCTGACGAGCGCCATGCAGGGGATGTCGGTGTCGCTGTCTCCGATGTAAACAATATTCCTGAACGGCACGCGAATCTGTTCGGGCGGCAGGTAGTCGTTCACGGCGGGGTCGTTAACATCCAAAACGCCCTTTACGATGCGGAAGAGGAACTGCGTCTTGTTCGTATAATTCACGACCTGAGCGGGCCATTTTGCCAGACGGCCGTTCTCGAAATAAAAGGAACTCGCGAATATCCTTTCAAAAGCGCCGGCTCTTGCGACAGACGTCCCCTCGATCATTTCCTTGAGCCCGGAGGAAATAATATAGTGCTCTACGATAACGCCGCGCTCCCTGCCGTATTCCCTTATCCTCTCAAACCATCCTTCGACGCCGGGGAAAAGCTTGACCTTTGAACCGTACTCCTGAAGTTTTTCCTTATTGAATACGATTCTTCCCTCCGCTTCATGCAGCATCTGATACATGTAGGACAGGTTCTGGTCCATGTCATTCTCATCCGCCATCGCGTTCGACTTCCGCCAGAAATCGTCGGCGATATCGTATCCGACAGACTGGATATACCCCTGCGCCTGCATATCGTCCGGGGAAAGGGTCTTGTCAAAGTCATAGCAGACCGCAAGGACCGGCCGGTCCTCCTTCGTTTTTCTGACATATTCGCAGTTTGACATATTCCCGCCCCTTTCCGGACCTGTTTATTTATTTGCCGAGCTCCGCTTCCAGAGCATCAAGCGCGTCGTCGTAAGCCGCTTTCGTATCTCCGTCAAAAAGCACCCACAGAATCTCGTCAAATGCGTCCGGATGCCCGGCGACAAAGGCGGCGACTTCGTGAACGGCGACCTCTGCCGCCAGATTCTTGGGGTACGAATAGACGCCGGTGGAAACAGACGGAAAAGCAACAGAGCGTATCCCGTGCTCAAGCGCCACCGACAGCGAGTTCCTGTAGCATGAGGCAAGCAGCTCCGGCTCGTTGTTCCTGCCGCCGTACCAGACAGGCCCTACCGTATGTATGACATATTTGCACGGCAGCCTGTACGCGCCGGTGATCTTTGCGCCGCCGGTCTCGCAGCCATTCAGTTTACGGCATTCCTCAAGAAGTTCTCTGCCCGCCGCGCGGTGTATCGCGCCGTCCACACCGCCGCCGCCGAGCAGCGATCTGTTCGCGGCGTTCACTATAGCCGTTACGAAATCGACCTTTGTAATATCTCCCTCTATAGTCCTGATGACAGTGCCGCGAATCTTCATTACGGTCCCCTCCTCGTGCGTAAACGGTATATATGTCAATATTTTACATTATAGCCGCAGGAAAGGCGCTGCGGCATCCGGCGTCTGAACGCCGCGAATCGCACCCGGCCCCTGCCTGATGCAGATTACAGCACGAAGTCGAGAATGAAAGAATCCTGCCCCGGACGGAAACAGTCACCTTATCAGTCACCCTATCAGTCACTATATGAGTCACCTTCCAAAACTCACTTTTCTTTTAGACATTCTTTTGGACCTCGTGACCATTTACATTTAGAAGTTCAGTACCCTCATGCGGCCGAGTCTTTCGGGCTGTTTTGCTTCATGTTTTTTGCTTTCATTAATAAAGGCAAAGTGCATATTCATCCCGTAATCCCAATTAATCACAATTTATCTTATACAATTCATGATAACACTGATCATAGTTTCCTTTTCTTCAGGCCTGGATTCTGCAATCATAATGGTAAGCGCCACCAAAGTGTGATCATCCAGCAGCTTTTGCCCATCATCTTCATAAAGAATTCCGTTTCGGTCAAGGAAGTAAAGGAACATCGTTGCAGCAATACGCTTATTGCCATCCAGAAAGCTGTGGTTCTTTGTCACAAAGTACAGCAGATTTGCAGCTTTCTCCTGCAGGCTGGGATATACCTCCTGCCCGTCAAAGGACTGATATATATTTCCTATGCTCCCCTTAAAAGAATCGTCTTTTTCTACGCCGAAAAGATCGGATCCTTTGCCGAATCGCATAGTGTCGATCACCTGCCGGCATTCTTCATATGTCAGAATATAGGCCGCATTTGAGCCTTTCGGCCTGCTCATGTTTTGATGATCGTAAGCATCCAAAAGAGCCAGCGCCGAACTGTAGCGTTCGATCACAGACAAGACCTGTCTGCTGTCCAATGAATCCCGTGTGCGATTCATCAGGCGGACAACATTGCCTAGCTGCTTCAGCCGAACCTCATTAGCCGCATAGCCCTTAATAATGTACTGTTTTAAAACCGAATTGGCCCATTTGCGGAACTCAACGCCACGCCTTGATTTAACGCGATAGCCGACAGAAATGATGACGTCGAGATTGTAATAATCAATCTTTCTTTCGACTTTGCGCTCACCCTCTTCCTGAACTGTTGCAAATTTTGCAACAGTTGCGCTGCGATTTAATTCACTCTCCAGGAAAACATTCCGTATATGCCGGGATATGGTTGATTTATCTCTTTGAAACAGCGCTGAGATCTGGTCCAACGTCAGCCATACTGTCTCATTATCCACAGCGACAGAAAGGGAAACTTCTCCGTCGCAGCTGTTGAATAACACCAGTTCGGTTGCTCTGTTCATCTAATTTGCACCTTTTTCGGAAGTTTTACAGCTTTAGAATCTCTGCAAAAACTATCCCAATCCCTCATGCCATTTGAAACCCAATGCCAAAAGCTTCTTTAAACAATGTGATGAATTCCCAAACACAAAAGTTGCACAAGTGCAGTTGAGCGTCTCTCGACGTTTTCATTAAACTACATTGAGATTGCCATGGAAATATCCTTACAGATGATTATATCAGACATTGATTTAGGAAATATCATTTGTTTTCCACAATTTAGGCTGTGTTTTCACAACCACAAAGACATCTGTAATCTCGCTATTTAGCAATAGAGATAATTTAGGGCTGTATGTTTTATCCTAACCGGCGACGATACACTTATGTCGAAAAGAGGGAAAAGAAGTTTCACATCCCTGAATTCAAGCAAAAGCATCCGGGAAAATCAAGTTTTCAGCTTTTGGCAATTCACCAAGTTCTGCGCAACGTCTAATTATACGATTAAGAAGTATTGCAGACTCTGAAACAAGAGCACCTAAGTCACCCTTTATCTTTCCTCCATGTACAGCTGCTGAGCGAGAAGAATATAGTTTTCTTGTTTTTACAAAGAGCTTTTTTGTCTCTGCTGCATAATTACCCGCCAAGAAGTTGGCAATATATAAGCTTATACGAAAACTTATCTCAGTATTTACTTCAAATAGTGCTTCAATACCAGACCACAGAATGGATAGTTGAACACGCGGCATAGAATGCCATTGATAGCTTGCCATAGCGTGGACTGCCGTCATGAATGAATTATGATTCAGCAGTTTATAAGCGGTTGAATAATACCTTTTTATCCAAGCCTCATCATCTTGTGTCAAGCAATATGGTGCTGAGAGCATTGCGCGAAATTCATAGTTTGTAACATTTATATACGATGCGTTATTCAGCTTTTCTACGGGTTTATCGCATTGGATATTACACATAACCTCGCAATGAAAAAGTGCCCCTAAAAGGACGCAGTCCCATGCGGCATTCCACGCATTTCGTGCTAACTCTTCCTCGTTTGAGGCCTTAATACGAATTTGAGATGAAATCGTTCTGCCGCTTACTGCCGCAACAGCGTAATCAACATCATTTTTGAGCAAGTCCGACACTTTCCCATAATGAAAATCTGCTGTTACTGGGGCAAGCATAGTACCATCGTGCAGAGGGATTCCTTCCATATTAGCAGTAGATATTCCATTAATGTACAAATACGTTTCGGTGCCTACTCCGACCATTTTCATTATATATACCCCATTTTAATCTCTCACACAGTGACCCACGTTCTTCCAATCAAGTGACAATACTTTCTTTATGTCAGATGTTTGGGAACAGACGAAGCAGACGCGCGGATGCGGTCTTGTTCGCGATCCCGGATCTTATCTGCCATCGCCTGAATTTTATTTGTGATCCACATATATGCCGTCGTATTTTCGGAATAATCCGCTTCCGCGTACATATCCACACGTCCGTCCGCCCGCATCTGTTCCACCTGACGCATTGCATCCCGGTCCCCTTTGGGATATATCGCAAAAGTTGCGCCTCCATTTTGCTTTACTACAGAAAAAGCCGGAATATCACTCGGTCCGTCTGCGATATAGATCATATTCTCAAACTGGACGCGCCGCAGCTCATTAGGGATCTTGGAGTTGACATTGATCTCCGGGAGTTTCCCGATCCCTTTGTTGATCTCAAAAACAGCACGGGTCTTCGTGGTGTTATCGATAGTATAAACTATCTCGCTCAGCACATTTTCCCCATCGTTAACCGGCGCATCCAACAGCTCGCATGCCCATATACCGTCAACATAAGGTGCGAGTTCAGAACCGCGGATCGTTTCCGCAAATCCCGTGCTTATAATATAATGCTCCACCTGGATGCCGTATTCGGAATAGGATTCGTCGTAACTTAACATGCTTTTGGTCTTTGCCAATATCTCCGGCACCCCGGCGTAATACTTCTGTTCTTTTCCAAGCTCTCTCAGAAAAGAATTGTTAAGCCCGGGGAATCTGCCTTCATGCGCGCACTTTATAAAATAATTCAGGTAATATGTATCTTCGTTGACCCGAACGCCCCTGCTCCTGATATCTTCCGTCTGTTTTTTTACTTCTTCCCAAAAGGAGTGCGCGTCGATCTCATACTTTTTAAAAAGCGGATCCTGCATATATCCGTCGATCAGGGTCTTATCACAGTCCCAGATGACAGCGATGATATTAGCCATGAGCTGACCTCCTGTTTTATTTCAATCTCTCGCACAGCGGCAGCAGTTCTTCTATCTTGGCGATGATGCGTTTCCTCCGGTACGGTAAACCTGGCCATAATATCTACAGAGCTTCTGCTTTCATCTCACCACAGGTTATTGCTATGCTGGCCGTCGTCACAAAACTGCAGAAATATATTTGCGTCAGCTTTTCGTCATCATCACACATTCTGTCGCTCCCACTTCTCTTTCGGTCTAGAACAAGTAAAATGGCTGGTCGAATAAATGCTAACTAATCTGGTTAAGCAGAAAGCAGCAGATGTTATTTTGAAATTTTCCCGATCTCAGAAAGCTATTCATCAGGATCTTCAGTAGGAATGGCAGATAGAGACACAATTTTCGCATGCAAATCTGATTCAGCTGAGATTAGCTCTTGATTGGTATTGAATAAGAAATCTTTCAGAACATTGTATCGTATCATACGGTTAGTGTGCTTATTTAACCCTTCTGAAGAAGCAAGCTTATATTTCTTAAGCCAATCAAATAGTGTCTTTTCAGCCTCAGAAAGTTGGTCCTCAAGGTCAATATCATTTCCAAATACTGAATACAGATTAACAAATCGTTTAAAATTATCTAAGTGCTTACCCTGTAGCTCTATTTTTTCACGCTGCATATAAAAAATAACTGAAAAAAGGGTGTATAACTGAGTTCTTTTCTTGAGAAATTTTGTTACTTCATCTGATATGAAGAAATGCGATAGACTATTAATTGCCTCAATTATTGCTTCTTTATCATTTTCCGCATCTTTGTATCCTATTTGATAATCTTCATAGGCCTCATTTAATGCTGTTTGATTTGTTTGATCGATTATTCCTTTTTTGTAAAGCAGAATAAGCGAAGCGCAGAATTCAACATCTTTCATTCTTTTGACATCCGGGACGGTAAACAAATGATACTGGTCCCAAATATCCATTTCGGACAGTTCTCGAGCAAGTGAAGCAAATTCGCCAGATTTACTATTTCTTTTTTCTTGATCATTCAAATTATAATCTGTTAAATTCAAACGGTTAAACATAGTGATAATGTCTTCGCGTGTTGCGGATGGGTCAATATCAATAACCATCAACTGATAGTTCCAGAAATCTCGCTTATCATCATCACTCAAATCCCTAAAAAGTTTGTTTGCATACTTTGTTTTTATTTCTTCACTTAACAAAAACTGCGGCTTTAATTTAAATTCATTGTTGACATACGAACAAATAGCTTTAATACGTTGTTGTCCATCAACTATATGGGTAATTGATGCCCCTGTATCTGGGTCTGTTTCTGCTTTCCAAAAGAATAATACAGGAATAATCAGTTTAAGAAGCACCGTTTCAATAAGACGAATTTTATCCTTCTCTCCCCATACTGATCTGCGCTGATATGAATCATCTACAATCAGATCTCCACCCTCAAACATTGTTGAAATATCTTTTATGCTCTTTCTTGTGTCAGTAAAGTTAAACATCTATCACACCTCCAGCGCTTTTCGAGCTTTTGTGATACTAATTATTTGATATTCCTCCAAATCATCCCAACTACGATATAGTCTATATGAAATAGGGTGCACAAATCCCAATTTATCTTGCAAAGAGAAATTAACTGGACGAATCATTTCTTCCCATTCTTCTCGCAATGCATCTATTTTTAGTAAATCCTTATCGTTAATATAACCGCGAAAAATTGATTCCGTTAAGTGTTTATAGTAATGCTGGTTATGCCATATATTCTTTATTTTTCGCAATTTATCCCAAAATTTCAAAAAAAGCCGTTCTGAGATAATCGCAATATCAATATCTGATGAAGAAGATGCACCTTGCACTTCATCATGAAAAGGACTAAACAATTTGCTCGGAGATAAACTATACCCTGTTTTAGCACTTCCAACGATCTGTAAACTATGAAAACTAATACCTAATTTTTTGGATACAATTTCCTTAAAAAAATCCATCTTATCAACAATTTCTTCTGGGGGAACATGAAGGTAATCCGAAAAATACCAATTATGCGATTTAACTATGTGCTTTATGTAAAAGTCTTTGGGCTCCAAATAAAGCAAATCACTTTGCAATTCTTCTCTATTCATCATATCAATCACCTAATTTGTCTTGGAAATTCGCAATCCAGTCAGACAATTCTTGAGCAATTTTACGAGCAAGCAAGTATGGCACACCATTTCCAACCATTTTAAATTTCGTAGATAAAGGGAGTTCAGCGGGCAACGAAAACCACTCTGGCAGGGATTGTATTGCTAAGGCCTCAGCAACACTTATTCTTCTTGCCTGGTACGGGTGCAAATGGACCTCATTATTCCCATATGCTGCAGTAGGAGAATATCGCCACCTATGAAGCCTCTTGAATGATTTCCCTCTGGAATCACCCTCAGGTATTGTAGCAAATCGATCTTTACTTTTAGTCTCAAAAAAATCGTTTTGGTTTGGATGTTCTTGTACATGATTCTTATCGAACCAGTACTGCACAGTAAGAGCCTCAATTATTCCATCTGGCATGCTTAGCTTTCCGTTTTCAACAAAAGGAGATGTTGTTGGCCAAGCGGTGCTATTAATTATGTCAAAAGAATATTGGCGATTATTTCCTATTTTATACCTGATATTTTTCCCAAATTTTTCTCGCCTAAACCCAATAAGAAATAGTCTATCCCTAAATTGTGGGGCACCATACAGAAGAGCATTTTCTATAGAATCAAAGAGTGAATAGCCCTCCCGATATAGTTTTCGCTTCATACGGTCATAAAATTCCCGGTGCTTTTGCGTTTTATACAGCCCCTTGACATTTTCCAGAACGAAAAAATCTGGTTTCCTTTTTATAATGAGTTTAACATATACATATGTTAATTGGCCATTTTTCCCCTTCTCTCCCACATTATTACCTGCAGAAGAAAAATCTGGACATGGAGGACCACCAATAAAACCAACAATGGCGTTGTCGCGATTATTATATTCTGGAAAAGTCTCCTGCCACTTTTTATCTACTAGAAATTGTCTTATATCATCGTTACTATAACCATATCTTGGAACATGATTTTGTTTTCTTCGCGCATAGCGGTAAGCTTGAAGAAATCGCGCATCATATTCATCAACAAATACAATGTTGAAGCCTGTAGTCTCAAAGCCTAGGTCTAAAAAACCTACCCCAGAGAAAAATGAATACACTTCAACAGGCATTTTTTTTCTTTTCATTTCAGGAAACCATAGGAAACCATATAGAAATCAGTAATTGAACTCAATCCCGGTCACTACAGAGTCAAAATCGCAATTAGAAAGAGCCTCAAAGTAATCCGTGCTAAGTCCTATATCCAAAACATACATAAACGCAGAAAAATCATATATTATTGGCTCGCCTTTATTTGCCATGATGTTCTTCCGTATACTTTCAGTCTTCGCAATGAGGCAAGTATACTGATAATGCTTGTCAATGACCTGCGTATTTCCGTTTGGATGTGCTCTTTGCAAATGCTGTCCGCTGGTCAGTGCGATAATATTCTCGATGTAATCAGCAATCTCAGAAAACTCGTTCTGTGGGAAGATATGGTGCATATGTGTTGCTTTCTCCCCGACAGAAAAACGATCCAAAATTTCTGACAGGCCGTCACGATGAGTATCATTGAACTTGTGGAGGTACTTCATAGCCCTGCTGATGCGATACTGATACATTTGCTCGGTCTTCGGCTGCGGGTTAAAGTCACCACGAGCAACGTTTTTATCCTTGCCTACAGCAACGTCCCTCCAGTTAGTCTGGTTGTACATGATTTTGTCATAGGTAATCATAGACTTGGAAAGATACCCTTTTTCAACCCCCTTCTTATGTAGCTTGCAGGCAAGCGGATTCAACACCTTGATAAAGATACGATTTGCTTCCCTTTCTGTGTTAATTGGGGTGTATTTGATACAGAAAGAAGAAAACTTTGTCTTCAACTCAGTTAGTGACTCTTTTGTCTGCAACTCAAAAAAGGTTTCAAAGCTATCCCATAAGCCGCTGTCTTTCAGCGTTTTTTCAATATAGAGACAAAGGAACTCAAAAGAGTTACGCTCACGGAGAGCAATATACTCCAGCACATCCATATTTTCCACACTGAACTGAATGGTATTATTTATAATGCCGTTCTCTCGCAGGACCCCAGCCGCAGCAAGCATCTTCATCGGCTGACGGAAGAATTTGTTATACTCATCTAGAGTCGTTCTAATGGTTGGGTCTGGCTTGCCGAACAAATGCTGTACATTCTCTATCGCGTATGCAGAATGCCATATATCAGGCGATTGAAACGGCTGTTTCCCGCCTTTCTGGATATAATCCACGATGCAGTCCGCAACAAAGCAGACGGCATCCAAAGCACACTTCTGGTCAATCCACCGGCCATTCCCGATTTTACGTACATCATAATCATGACTTTCCAAAAATCTTTGAAGAATGTTACTTGTCATCTTCTTTTAACACCCCATAAAAAAATACACTCGTTTTATCTACATTTATAGACTGCGTTGACATGTTCCTCGCAATGCCATAAAACCGCCTGTATTCCTCTGTGGAGAAATACGCCAGTTGTTTCCTTGTAAGTTTCAACGGCTTCTTCGGAATCAGAACAGCAACCGAACCATCTGGAATAATTCCGGGAAGATTCTCAATAACTCGCGGATTGTAGGTCATATTCGGTGTGAGGTAAACTTGATCATCATTCACATAACGATATGCGGAAAGGCCGACCGCCTTTTCCTCAGGTAGATAAACATCATAATCAGGGATGTGTGTGACACCCTGTCCATCATCATCAATGTTCCTTGCCTTAATCACCCACAGGGACTGGGGCTTATATTCCTGACTTGTAATCGCTTTAGTAATCTGCCTGTCACGGAACACAGAGAACACATTGAACAACAGCTTATCCGCTACCGCATCAAACTCTTCATCTCTGTAAATGATGAAGTAGGGGAATCTATTGTCTGTTAAGTATGACTGCTCTTGGATTGATTTGCGATTAAACTTCATACTGTAGACAGTGGTCTCTTTCGGTTTCATCTTCGGATATATTACAAGACACATGGTTTCAATCGACACACCAGTGAAACCGTATCGTCCGAAGTCGATGATGGTATCAATCCGCATCTGCCGTAAGAGATTCCTAGTGTCCTCAAATTCATCTGTACTAAGAATGGTCTTGTTAAGCACTATCGCAACACAATCGCTACAGCGAATACACTTTTCCATAAACAACTCTGAAAGATTGTTCGTTTTTTGATTTGCATTTAACGCCAAATGCAGAGCTATATCAGGAGTCCTTTCTTTCAACTTAGAGAAAGGGGGATTTCCAACTGCCAAGTCGTATCGATTCGTTGTGTGAAATGTAAGAAAATCATGGCACACTCGATTGATTGTAAAGTTTTTCGGGATATTAAGCTTTTCCAGCATGATATTAAATGTATCAATGCTGTCTGAATCAATATCAACCACATCCAAGATAACATGAGGAACATCCTCATATCTTTTGAAGAGGAAAGGAACGAAGCTACCGACACCTACAGATGGTTCCAATATCCGAATCTCATCCTTGCTAAACGTTGGCAAACTGCTCATGATTTCATTCACTATAAACTTATTTGTATAAAACGCAGCATTTTTCTCCCTACGCGCATTGCAAAGCTCAGTTATACGCATAAGGGAAGCCACATCCAATCTCAAGGGATTATACCTGAGGAATGAACACAGATTTTGTCGATCATCTAGGCTATTGTCTAAAATGATTCTGTTAATTTCAACTGCTTCACACATTTTTTGTGCAAGATTACTGCGAATTGTTACCGCAAGTTGGCGCATAATCTCAGTTGGAACAGCTTCACCTAGACATTGCCTAATGTTCATTTCGTGGTTCTTATAAATGATTTGCTTTTCCTCTTCTGAAAGCGCATTCAGTTCTTCAAGACTATAATCCACCCAACGGAAATCATCGGGGACAGTCATCATAGCCATAAGCTCGCGAATACTATAAACTCTATCTTGATCAGGGTGAATTGTATTCTGTGCTGCTAACTGGTCATTACGGGTATGAACACATTGAACAAACCGATCCCACAGTTGCCGTGTATATTTATCTCTGTTCTTTTTTATATTCTCTACAATATTGCCACCAACAATTCTATGTGGCCGTTTCATGGGGTCATCGTTGTCAAAAGCCGATTCACCCTCTTTCAAGTTGTGAATCCACTCACGCATTTCCGGTCTGTATTTACGGAAAGCATGGTAAAAATCTGTAGCACAGATTTCTCCCCATTCAAGTCTTGGATAATCATAAATAACTTCACGGAGCGTCCTTTCAGGTCTGTACTCTGGGTAAAGATCATAAGGCGTGATGTTGTTTCGATATGCCTTATCTACACCAATCATCAGCGTCCGTGTGCGAGAGGAATTTGAGCCATAATGCATAAAATTCATAATACGCCCAGTAATTATGTAATCCTTCCCGAGAACTTCCCGAACATATTCTCCAATAGGCACAGTCCGCCCATCAGGTGTAATGCATAGTGTTTTCTGAAATGCCATGACATTTTCAAAAATGAAAAACCTAGGATTGATTTTATGGACTATTTCAACGGATTCAACAACAAGACTGTTTCTATTGATCTCACAGTCGTTTTTCTTGTGATTAATGACACTGATTCCTTGGCATGGCGGCGTAGCAATGATTACGTCAACGCGGTCATTGCCTATTTTCCGCCACATTTCGATCTCTTTATATACGCTCTGCTTAATCTCATCGGACGTAATATCACCAACAATATAACCAGAATCGTATTCACATTTGTGATTGCAACGCTGCACCTGCATACGCCGTTCAAGGATTTCATTTGTGGCAATGCAGTGGTATCCTTCCATTTGGAAACCATGACAACCTACTCCAGCTGAACTGAATAGCGTCACATATGTTAAGCTCTTATCTTTCAACATAAAGAAACCTCAAGCAATTTCTATAGACCTAATTTATATAACACCATTACGTTTGGTGGGACGATTGATGAACTTTTCTATTCTTATCGGCGGTAGGCTTATCTGATGTCTCGGGGATAATCCAAATACGGCTCATCCTAGTTGCGCCTTCAATTCTTCCGTTCTTACACAGAACCTGCACCTGTCTAGATGTAATTCCCCACTTGTCGGCTGCTTCTTGCACAGTGATAAAGCCATTCATGCTTGAACACCCCAAAAGGCTATAACGATTTTTTTCATTATATTCGTTTAAGCGAATTAGTACAAGAGATAAACGATTTATACCAATATAAGGCCAATATAATGATAATGATAAGTTGAGCATTTCTATGTCTTTTAAAATGGCAATATTAAAAAATGTATGGGAAAGGAACGAATGTATTTGCACGAGCGTTAAGGAGTATCAGTAAACGCTTTTCCTTTAACAACAATTGTGTCCATCATTCCAGAGAATCAGCAATCGTGCCAACATATCGAATGCTTATTGTATAAATTACACTAACGGAATGATTACAGCGGACGGTTTTTCCATCCACTTAGGATATACTTTCAGTATTTTTATGTGCCTATGAGTTAATGAAAGTCATATCGTCTGTTTTTGCAACCGAGTCTGCGTGAGTGAAATTACTTGAGGATTCCACAGAAGTTCTCGATTGCACTGATTGATATAAATGTAAAAACGGTGCTAAAACGAAGTAGACTTCGAATCAGCACCATTTCCTTATACAGGAGCGCAGTCAAAGCCTTTTCAGTGCTGAAAAATGCAGAACGACAGGTGAACTGGCGCAGTGATCTGTATGTCGGATATGGCGCTGCCGCTTTATGAAAACGATTTCATCATGCCCTCCGGCATCATTTGACCGGTTTATCCAATATCGTTAAGAACTCAGATCCTGTACCAGCACAAAAGCAGCGGGCGGTTTTACCGTCCGCTGCTGTGTTTTACGACAGAATATTTGGAAATGCCGGTCAGCTCTGCTGCAGATTGCAGCGCAGGCTGGCTGCAGCTTCCGCAGTCAGCTCCGGCGGGAGTTTTTTGCCGTTATAGCAGTAGATGTCCATCTTAGCCGCTTCCGGGCCGTATTCCTTCGCATAACAGATCGCCCTTACGGCGTCTGAGAAGGGATTTGAGACCGGTTCGGCGACTGCGGCGAAGACTTCGCTTATCACGTCTCCATAGCCGGAGTAATCTCTTTTGCCCTGCATCAGCTCGCTGTGTTCGCGCGCGAAGCAGTTTACGGTGGAGAGCAGCAGCCCGTCATAGATCGGGGAACTGCCGGTGACCATTTCCGTTTGGTCCCCTTCTGCTCCTCTCAGCAGCATCAACCTGTCTTTCAAGAGACCAGACTTTGCCATCTCATCTGCGCCGCCGCTGTCCTTGGCGACTATGAGATTGGCATGTTTATCCGCAAGTTCCGCCACGACCGCTGGGTCCACGGTCACTCCGGTGACCAGCGGCAGCTGATAGAACGCCATCGGAAGCCCCACGTCCAGAATGCGCCCCATTTCTTTGAGCTGCGCTTCTTTTGCGTCCAAACCTGCCGGCACGCAGAAAACGAATGCCTTGACGTCAAGCGCGGCCATCGCTTCCGCGGCGTCGCTTTTGCCGGACTCTTCCCTTAAGATCTCACACCATCCGGCAATCGACTGAATCGTCTCATCCGCCGTGGGCTTGAGGGCTCCTATCATCATCGAAAATCTGCCGAAGTCGAAGCCCTTAAGGAAAAACCGCACCAGAGCTTCCTGCTTTTCCTGACTGAGCACCCAGCCGTCCCCGGTCGAGCCGGGCACAAGCACGCCTTTGCTGTACGGATATATCTTTGACAGTTCAAACGCCATTTTATCCGTGTCTATAACTCCGCCCTCTTTATAGTATGTAAGCGGCGGGAACCACAATGTCGGGAAATTTTTTATCTTCATGTCCTTATACCCTCCTGTCATGCAGTGCCTTCTTCTTATGATAATTTTATTTCTGCTGCCCGAATCATTGAATCCAGCATATTTGCGGCATATATGCCGTCACTCTGTTTCCCGGTAACTGTATCGTATTATAGCAATTACGCCGGCTCTTAATTATTCTTGCGCAGTTCAATAACTTTAAAAGGCTTTGTAAGGATGTCAAAGGAATTCCTCATACATCAATTAAGGCCTGTTTCGCAAAATCAATATTTTTTCAAAAGCGCGAAACAGAAAGCGCGGGAAAAGATCATCATTACGCCCCGATCGGTAGACAGACAGTTTTTTTCTTCGGGGACGGAGCAACTCATGCCATAAACGATAAAGCCCCGGGAGCTGATCGGCAGCAGCCCGGGGCATATTTGTCTTTCGCTCATTCTATCGTTGTTTCAGTGAAAAAGTGACTGTCACGTATCCTTTGCCGAGAATCTCTTTCAACTCATCCTGTGAGAGCTGCTGCACTTTTCCGAGGCGGGTGAAGCTCCAGCTGTTAACGTCATAATATATCGTGATCTGGTCCCCCTGATATAAGATAACGTCACCCGGTTCGGTGGTGATGCGTTCATCATTCCGCGGCAGCGTTCTGCCAAGCGGCCCTACCTTTTCAAAATTGCCGTAATCGTGCATTTCCACCGTGATATCGCTCTTCCGCAGCGCTTCGATAAAAGCTTCGGCGGAAGAATTCTTTTCCGGCCGAATCGAAAGGCTCTTGCCGTTTACATACGCGCAGATGACCGCAGCTGGCGCGGACTGTGACGCCTGCAGCCCGGTTTTGCTTTGTACCGCCGCCGATGCTTCCGGCCTGCTGTATCCGGCAAAGAGAATCACCGGCAAGACGATAAGAAGCAGCAGAAGAATCAGGTTTTTCCCTTTACAGGATGGCCTTTCCGAACTCATAGGCTTCCTCCTTCTCATCCGTTTTTTCGTTTGCCTCGCCGGGTTCGGATATGCCTCCGCAGAAGAGAGAGCCCGCAAGCACTGCCTTCTCAAAGCAGTCTACCCACCCCTGCAAGCCTGTAACAGTTTTCTCCGGCGTGGTATCTTCGTCCTCGGTAGCTGTGGAAAGCAGATATACCCTGCGGAATTTATAGTCCGCGGGATAAAGAGGATTCATCCGGTCAAGCAGCGTCTTCATCTGGCCGCTCATCCCGTAGTAATAAACAGGCGTGGCAAACACCAGCGTATCTGCGTTTTTTACTTTCTCCGCTATTGATACTGCGTCGTCGTTCAGCACACATTTCTGCGTATTCTGGCAGGCAAGGCAGCCGATGCAGAATCTTATCTCCTTCCCTTTGAGGCTGATATGCTCGACTTCATGCCCCGCATCCTTTGCTCCTGCGATAAGCCGCTCAGAAAGGATATCCGAATTGCTCTCCGCCCTGAGGCTGGTGGTGATGACAAGTACTTTGCTCATGGACTTTGCTCCTTTACTTCAGGTACTCGTTGAAAAATGCTTCGATCTTATCAAACGGAATTACGTCAAACTTATAATATAAGTCGGTATGGACCGCCCCGGGAATGATCATCAGTTCCTTATTCTCCGGGCAGGGATTGCCGTCCATCATGGCGGCGTAGGCGTCCCTGCTGAAATAGCAGGAATGCGCCTTTTCACCGTGAATCATCAGAACGGCGCTGCGAATCTCATTGCTGTACTTCAGAATGGGCTGGTTTAGGAAACTGATGCATCCTGTCACATTCCAGCCGCCGTTGCCTCCGACGCTGCGCTTGTGATACCCGAGAGGTGTGCGATAGAACTCCGCGTAGTCCTTCATAAACTGCGGGGCGTCCTCACTCAGCTTATCGGGATCCGGCAGACCGCCTCCCGGCTTATATCCGCCGTTTCTGTAATCCTCGGTGCGCTGTGCATTCATCGCTGTTTTCTTCGCATAGCGGACTTCTTCGCTGTCCTCGCTGTCGTAATAGCCGTTTGCGTTCACACGGCTCATATCGTACATAGTGGATGTGACTGCGGCCTTGATGCGGGTGTCGATGGCCGCTGCATTCAAAGCCATGCCGCCCCAGCCGCAGACGCCTATGATGCCGATGCGCTCCGGATCGACATTATCCTGAACGGAAAGGAAGTCCACCGCTGCCTGGAAGTCCTCGGTATTGATATCCGGCGAAGCCATATAACGGGGAGTACCGCCGCTCTCGCCGGTAAAGGAGGGATCGAACGCTATCGTAAGGAATCCCCTTGCCGCCATTTCCTGAGCATATCTGCCCGAGACCTGCTCCTTCACCGCGCCGAAGGGACCGCAGACCGCGATGGCAGGGAGCTTCCCTTCCGCATTTTTCGGGACAAACATATCCGCCGCAAGCGTTATACCGTAGCGGTTAACAAAAGTTATCTTGCAGTGGCAAACCCTTTCATCCCTCGGGTATGTTTTATCCCATTCCTGTGTCAGTTTGAGCTCTTCCGTTTTTAACATATTCAATGATCCTCCGTATATAGCGATTGTTTTTTATGTCAAGCCGTAATACAATAAAATTGTATTACCTAAACCTGACTTTAGGTCAATGGTTATTTCACAAATACAGGAGAAATTACTATGTACACGATAGGACAGATCTCTGAGATGTTCGGTATTCCTATATCGACGCTCCGCTACTATGATAAGGAAGGCCTCTTTCCCAAAATTGAGCGTCAGTCCGGAATACGCAGATTCAGTGAGACGGAAGTCGAGACGCTTCGCATAATCGAGTGCCTGAATGCATCAGGGCTTGGGATAAAGGACATCAAACAGTTCATGGAGTGGACTACGGAAGGAAGCGCGACCTATGCCAGGCGCAGGCAGCTGTTCGAGAAACGAAAAGCCGCTGTGGAAGATGAGATTCGCCGGCTTCAAAAAACGCTTGATATGCTGAAATACAAATGCTGGTATTACGAAACAGCCATCCGGGACGGAAACGAAGATAGAATCAGCGCAATGCTGCCGGACAGGCTTCCTCCCGAGATACAGAAACTGTACGATCACGGGCGCAGCTGAAAAATACCTCGGTTCGTCTTATTAATATAATGATCACGACTTGTCAGCCTGCGGCAGACCGCACTGTATTGAATCATGTCTGAATCTGTTTCGCAAAATCAGTTTTTTTTCAAAAGCGCGAAATAGAAAGCGCGGGGAGTGTTGAATACCTTGCGTAGTGAGCGGCGACTCCGGTCTTTCACGTCATAATGTATCATGCCGGGCGGAAGGTCCCGTGCGTGACTGTGTGATAGCACATATGATAATGACCGGATTTTTGTTTTACCTATTGAGCTAATCATAAAAGTGGTGATAAAATAAAGTCTACTTTAAATCAGCACCATTTGGAGGTTTCATATGGATTACATCAAACGGGATCTGGAAAGAAAATTCCTTCATATGAGCTCCGCTTTTAAAACCGTCATGGTCACAGGCGCCAGGCAGGTCGGCAAATCTACTATGCTCAAACACCTTGCCGAAGGTCAGAACAGAACGTATGTGACAATGGACGATACGCAGCTTCGCAATTTCGCACGTACTGAGCCAAAGCTGTTTTTGCAGACCTTTCAGCCGCCGATCCTTATAGATGAAGTGCAGAAAGCGCCTGAACTTTTCGAAGAGATCAAGATTCTTTGCGATAACAGCGACGAGCGCGGACAGTTCTGGCTAACGGGCTCTCAAAGTAAAAAATTGGTGAAAAAAGCCGGGGATTCTCTTGCCGGGCGCATATGCATCCTGAAGATGTACAGCCTCTCCGCAAGAGAAAAACTTGGCGTCGAACCGGCAGATGAGTTAGAGTTTTCGCTGAAGTCCCTGACGGCCAGGCAAAAGCTTTTTCCCGCAAACAATATCGTGACCACTTTTGATAATATCTGGCGGGGCGGCCTTCCAGACGTACAGGAGAAGGACGAGGAGCAGCTCGGCGAGTATTTCAATTCCTATATCGAGACTTATCTGATGCGCGACGCAGTGGACGATTACGGAATCGCCGACACGGAAGCGTTCCGGAGATTCCTGCGCGCGTGCGCGGCGTTTGCCGGGCAGCTCGTAAATTACAATGACATCGGAAGCTCTGCCGGGGTTTCCGGTGTGACAGCGAAAGATTGGGTAAGAATCCTCCAATCCATGGGTATCGTATTCCTTTTAGAACCGTATGCCTCAAACGAATTGAAGCGTCTTGCCAAAACGCCCAAGCTCTATTTCTGCGATACGGGCTTCTGCGCCTACCTCTCCTCATGGACGTCGAGGAGTGTTCTGATGAACGGCGCCGCAAGCGGGCATTATTACGAAAATTATGTGATCAGCGAGCTCCTGCGCAATTACGCATACGGGAAGTCCAAAGTCAATCTCAATTTCTATCGGGACAGCAAAATGAAAGAGATAGATCTGATCATCGAAGAAAACGGCGTCCTTCACCCGGTCGAGATCAAGAAGAGCGCTTCTCCGGACAGGATCGCGCTCAAAGCCTTTTCAGTCCTGAAAAGTTCGGAGCGTCAGGCGGGGACCGGCGCTGTGATCTGTATGTCGGATACGGTGCTTCCGCTTGATGAAAACAATTTAATTTTGCCGTCATGCATCATTTGACCGGAATTATGCAATATCGGCAGGAACAGCGGGCGGAAAATCCGCCCGCTGATGAATAATGCCAAAGATATGGGACACGGTTCCCGGGCAACAGTGCGGCTGATTTACGGTATCAGCTCATAAAAGCTGCACGGCATTATATCCATTCTTGCAATCAATCCATTTTCAGAACGTTTTGCAGTCAGGCAGCCCGGCTCTATATCAGAACCTTGCTGGTCAAGCACCAAACAGGGTTTCCCGGAGCCTTTAATATGCATTATCTTAGTCTTGATTACAACATTGTGTCTTTTAAATGTCTGGATCTTGCCTGCGATGTATTCAACGTACTCATTTGCGGAAGTCATTTCAGCTAACACAAAAAAGGAGCTATACCTAAAATCAGGTTCCATATGACATTGAATATCCTCTGAAGTGTATTCACTGTACATTTTCCCTATTTTGCGCAAAAACTCCTCCTCGCTGATGGGAACAAAGTCCTGTCCTGGCACTTCGGCGCTCTCTGTTTGAGAATTGTCGGCCTGCCATTATTTTCCTCTGTATCGAGCAATTCGTCCTGCGACAATTCTGACGGATCTCCATCCATGTAACGATACGATGACGACGCCACTAATTTTGGCGTATCACATATACTCGTATCATATATCAGTATTTTCCAATATCCAGATCTTTCCGGCTCTTTTTTTCCCGGCACAATTTTATAATACGAGTAATCCTCGAAACGTTTAAAGATAGAAACGTCAAGGCCTTCGCGCATCGTTAAAGGCAGGTACTTTTCCTTACCCAGACGGCCGCCGTAGGCCATCAAAACAAGCCAGCAGTATACGGTACTTCTGGACATATACTCATCAAAGCCGGCAGCAAAATCAATCTCTTCGAAAATGGTTTCCTGTTCTACAACTAAATTCGGATCCCCGCCATTCTCCATGAAAAGCCGCATCAGTCTCGGCGCAAGTCCTTCCGGGTAATCTATGTACCAAATGATATTCATTGCACAGGAAGTATCACTGTCCGCAAGAACATTGGGATCATAGCCTTTGGAGAAGAGATACTGCATTATCTTATAAATATTGCTGGTGACCGTTTTATCCTCCACAAGTGCTTTAAGATCATCCCCGTAAGTATATTGTTCACTAAAGGAGCACTCATCTAACAGATCATATGCGATCTTGGACAGTTCTTCTTTCGTTATGGAATAATTGGCGAAGATCTTGTCCGCCGCGTCGTATCTCGGCGGAACGGCAAGTAATGCTTCTTCTATTTTTTGCGCCTGTTCCGAGAGTTTTGTTTCTTTATACATACCGTATACCTCCTTCCTTAAATGGCGGTTTTTCCGCCCGCTGACGGATTTTACGATCAGTATATCTGCAGAAACTAAGGGGCGACATTGCCGGAAGCATTATTCCACTATACCTTCCCCGCGGCAAAGCCCGCGAAATGCCCAGTGTAAATACGATGACGTTGCCACTAATCGCGGCGGTTCTTCCACATCTGCCGTATAAAATATGAGCATTTCCCAACCGTGAAGTTCGCCTGGAACATCTTTTTCCGGTACTATCTTATAATAAGCATAATCCTCGAAACGCTTAAAGATACTGACGTCAAGGCCATCATGCATTGTAAGAGGCAGGTATTTCTCCCTGCTCACACGTCCTCCGTAGGCCATTAAAACAAGCCAGCAATATACGAAACTTCTGAACATATACTTATCGAAGGCAACAGCAAATTCGACCTCTTCAAACACGGGTATCCCTTCTACTACTAAATTCGGATCCCCGCCGTTTTCCATGAAAAGCCGCATCAGTTTCGGTGCAAGTCCTTCCGGGTAAACCAAAAAAGGAATAGTACCCATTGCGCACCCATCATCCACTACCACATTGGGTTCATAGCCTTTGGAAAAGAGATATTGCATGACTCTATAAATATTGCTGGTGACTGTATTTTCATCTATAAGTGTTTTAATATCATCCCAGTAATCGGACTGCTCATTTAAACACTCGTGTAACAGGTCACATGCAATCTTAGCCAGTTCTTCTTTCGTTATGGAATAATCGGCGAAGATCTTGTCCGCCGCGGCGTATCTCGGCGGAACGGCAAGCAATGCTTCTTCTATCTTTTGCGCCTGTTCGGAAAGTTTTGTTTCTTTATACATGCTGCATCCCCCATTTCCCGATTCGCCGCAATCAACACTGCAGATGTTTTCGGCGTCGGCAGTTGCCGCAAAATTTGCGGCAACTGAACGTCCGCTATTTAAACAATTTTGCCCTCTTTATCTTACACGGGAAGGCGTCACCGACTGACTTCGTCATGAACTGTTGCATTTTTTGCAACAGCTGGATTGCGCGCTTATTTGATCAGGCTATTTCTTCTTTTTCTTCCACGGGAAGAAGTCTTCGGGCGCCTTGAAGTTATACACCGGCTTCATGACGTCGATGATGTCGACGGAGTCGCTGATGACGTCGATTATCGCGTCTATCGATTTGTACGCCATCGGTGCTTCGTCGATGGTGTCCCTGCTGACCGAGGTCGTGTATATGCCTTTCATCGCGGCTTTGTATTCCTCGATACTGATCTCCATTTTGGCTTTGCTCCTTGACATGATGCGCCCAGCGCCGTGCGGGGCTGAGAAATTCCACTCCGGGTTTCCTCTGCCCGCCGCGATAACGGAGCCGTCGCGCATGTTTATCGGGATAAGGACTTTTTCTCCTTCGTGCGCCGCGATGGCGCCCTTGCGCAGTATCATCTCGTCAGTGTCGATATAGTTGTGTATCGTGTGGAATGCGTCTGCCGCTTTCATTCCTGTCCTTTCGAGGATGATACCCGCCATTATCTCCCTGCTTCTTGCGGCAAAGCGCTGACAGATCTCGATATCGTGCAGGTAGTCGCCGAGCACAGGGCCGTAAAGCCAGCAAAGGTCTTCGGGCACGTCAGGATTCTTTGCCGCATAATCTTTCTTAAGCTTTGCAAGCGCGGTCTGAATCTCGGAATGCCTGCCTTCCGCCTTATATGTGCGCAGAATCTCTTCTCTTCTTTCAAAGTAGTCCGCGCGTCCTGCGTGAAGGTCGACTGCTAACTTCTGATAGAGCTCGGCGGTCTGCTTGCCGAGGTTTCTGCTGCCGGAGTGGATGACCAGAAAGAAGGTCCCGTCCGTGGACCTGTCTATCTCGATAAAGTGGTTACCCCCGCCAAGAGTGCCGAGCGAACGCTCAAGCCTTGTCGTGCCCGAAAGCGAGTCATAGCATTTCAGCGCGGTCAGGTCAAAGCTTTCGGCGCGTACCTTCCACGTTTCCATACCGGAAGGGATATAGTGCGCGGCTTCGTCTATCTTCTTAAAGTCCAGTTCGCCTGGCGCAAGCCTTACCGTGTACATGCCGCAGCCGATGTCGACGCCTACGATGTTGGGACATGCCTTGTCTTTTACCGTCATCGTAGTCCCGATAGTGCAGCCTGCGCCGCCGTGGACGTCGGGCATGATACGTATGCGGCTTCCTTCCGTCAGCTCATAGTCGCACATCCTGCGAATCTGTTCGATCGCGGCCTCTTCAACAACCTTTGCGTAGCAGACCGCCGTGTTGACTTTTCCTTTTATCTCAAACAATTTCTTTCATCCTTTCAAAACGGGCGGGGTCTCATGCCCCGCCCGACGTTCCCTATGCAGCTATTTTCGCATAGCGCTCGCTTTCGAGCACCTCTCGCATAAAAGTATACGGAGAGAGGACGCCTCCCGCGATCATCGAAAAGAGCCGCGGAGTCACACCGGAAACCAGAGCAACGCCCTGTTCGTTCATTGTAACAGGCTGCTGGCAATGTCGGCTGGCTACGTTCCAGAATACGACCTGCGGTATCTTATATCCGAATGACTCGTATTTATTCCGGGCATTTATGAAATTGACCGCCGACGCGTTGCCGACGCAGGCGTCAAATTCCATATCTGAAATGATTATCAGCTTCGCCGGAAGTTCTTCCTGAGGCACGCTGTTTTTTACTGCGGCTCTGAGAATCAGATCAAACACCGCTTCCAGATTCGTGTTGGCGACCTGGCTGAAAGAGGCGGCATAGCAGAGCCTGTCGGCAAACGTTTTGCCTTTCAGCCCGATAAGCTGCGGACTGGCTGAAAACTCTATAAAATGATTCCTGAACGCGCCTTTATTATGTTCCGCAAAATAAAGCCCGAGCGAGAGCGCCACGGCCGCCGGCAGAGGCTCTGAACCCCAGTACATGGAGGCGGAGGTATCTATTACAGCAAGAGCGTTCTCATCGCCGCCGAAATCGGGGATCGCAGCCCATGTGGCGTTCAGCACAGCTTTTTCCGAAGGTGTGATATTCTTCATATAGCTGCCCTTATGGTAAGCCCAATAATCGCTGAGATACGGCGCCACAAGCTCATAGGGAGCCACGTTATCCGCATGAAGCACCGCTTTCCCGGACGCCGCGGCATCGATAAACGCGCTGTAGCGCTCGCCGTCGTTGCGCGCAAAAGCCTTTTTGTATTTGAACAACGCCCTTGAAGGCTGCTTTTCATAATCAAAGGAGTAATCCTTTTTGCGGAGGTTATTCTCTATGATATGTATCTCCGCACGGAGTGCGGACAAAGCCTTTCTGTATTCCGCTTCGGACAATCCGAGCGCCTTCGCCGTCTTCTTTCCCAGGCTTTTTGTCCCGATGCTCGAGGCATTGACGGACGGCAGCCACTTCGCTAAAAGTGAGACGGGCTTACCGGCTTCCAAAGCCTTCATATCCTCTGAGAACTGATTCCTGAGAACTTCGAACATTTCCTTTTCGCAGGTAGTTCCCGCAAGCGAGAGCAGGTCGTCAAAGCGGCCGTATTCGGCTACATATTCCAGGTTTTTCCTGACGGACGCGGGCTCATTTGCCGCAAGCCAGCCGAAGATCACGCGGAAGACCCGCCTTTCGCCGAGCCCGCCTCTTATATCTCTTGCGAAAAAGAGCAGCTTCATGGCTGAATCGGCATCTTCGGCATAGGCGCGGGCAAACCTCGCTCTTATCTCCGCATCGCTTTCACGGCGCAGCGCGCCTATCGAAGCAAAGAGGTCAAGGCAGTCTGATCCTGTGGACAGATATGCCGCCGCTCCGTTTTCCGTCAATGTCATATTCGTCATATTCGCTTCCTGTTTGATATATTCCAGCATAAAGCTCACTCCTTCCGCTTATCATAAAATTACAAGGCACCTTGCGGGATTTGAGCCCGCGAGCCGTGCTGTCAGCTTACCTTTGCTGCTGTGGGTGCCTTTATTCAAAGAGGCAGAGCCTCGTTGATTCGGACAAGGCGCATCCTTTTTACGGATAAACTCCGTTTGGTGGTGGTTGGCAATCCGAATTTTGCTGTATGCGCCTTTTTACAAGATGCGTATCCCGACAGGAATATGCCCCGGGCAATGACCCGTTACTGAAACTGGAAACTGGCCTGAATCCGGGTTAGATGCAGCTTTGCTGTCCGCATCTTTACCGCGCAGACCGGCTTCCGGAAGCAGAGCCTGCAGGATGGTGTTGACGTGGGTTTCCCGCAGGCCGGCTGCCGGATGCCGCAGCTGCCTTAAACTCAAGACGCCGCATTTCGGCCCTTGAATAGAACACATCTCCGAAGAGCAGTTCTTAGTAGAAGGGATTGCTGTATGCGTCTTTCTGTTTATGATGTTATTTTACAGAAGGAAAATAAATTATCACGGAAAAAAAGCTGCGAACTCTTATTGCCCGCAGTTTTTCTGCCTGAGAAGTCTTCCTTTGATCAGTTCCACGAAGTGACGCGGCGCCGTTGCCTTCACCATGGGTCCGAAGGAAAGAAAGCGTATCACTATCTCGGTCTCATCGTCCCTGTCGTACTTTACCGTTACCTTATATCTGTCCTCGCCTGTTTTTTCCGCCTGCTTCTCGAAATGGGCGAAATGCATCAGGACCCGTTCAAGCGCATTCCTCTTATCGTACAGCTCAAATTCAACGGTCCCGATTCTCGGCTGCTTTTTGCCGCCGGGCTTCTCTTCAAAGGGCTTAGTGTACGGCCTGCAGCTTACGATTCTGCCAAGGTTAACGACGCCGCCGTATCTGCAGCTCGAGCCTATCAGCCTGAACTTGTCGTCTTTTTCGGAATACTCCAGATACTCGGGCATCATGACCATATGAGTGACGCCGCCCCTGCGGTTCGTTATGTGGATGCTAAGAGGATATCTGTTCCGCACCGCGTCTAATATGAGCCGGAAGTTTTTGATGTATGCCTCGTCCTCATACGGGTCGCCGTCTGAGTATCTGTCAAAGACCGAGATATCATCAGGGCCGAAGAGAGGATCTGCGTCCGGCAGATCTATTTCTTCATCGGTAAAGAGCCTTACCCTCGGATCGGCATATATCGCTTTGAGCCAGCGCTTCTCAAGCATCGTCAGCGGCATGGTCGGTGTATTCCTCACTGCTGCAGAGCCGTCTTTGCAAAGCAGCTGCCAGCGCTCCTCCGCTATCGCGGATTCGATATTCGGAAGGCTCTCGCCGAACGCGTTCTTTTCGATTATCCCGCGCAGCTCGCCGCTGCCGAGCGGGCGGGCCGCCGCGGCTTTCAGTATCCCGGCCACCGCGTTGTAATAGGCGCTGTAGAGTTCGCTGAATATCACCGGGAGTCACCGCCTTCCAGCCCGTACATCGCATACATTTCCTTTATGTCGTCCCAAAACTGGGTCTCAAGCTCTTTGTTTGAAAAGCTGATATCCGTTATGCGGCAGATGAAAGTCCGAATCCAGGGGACCAGTTCGCCCGCGTCAAATACGTCCGCGGAAAACCTGCTGCTGTGTTCGTCAAGCTTTTCCACGCTGCCGCAGCGCTTTTCACGCTCAAGGCGCTGATGTATATACGTTTCGTCTGCTTTATATGTCACCGTGAATTCGACATGCTCGATGCGCTCTCCGGACGCGCTCTGCGTGCTGACTCCCCACAGATTGGGCAGCATCCCGTCAAGCTTTTTGCGGAACTCGTCAAATCTTCCGCAGACCTCCCCGGGCTCAACGGAGATGATATTGTCGGTCCTGAAAGAGATCATGCGCTTAAAGCGCGGAACGTACGCCATCAGGTACTGCCTGCCCCCCTGCACACTTACCATTATGCGCAGCGGTATCACATATTTTTGCGAGATCCTGCGGTTATGCCTGGTGACTGTCTCAATCGCCGCGTATCTTTTTTCAGACATCGCATAAAGAAGAGAGCAGACGATATCGCTGTCCATAGCCGCCGTGATGTAGTGATGCTTGAACGCAACGTGGCTTTCGTGCGGCTCTATTTTGTCCAGCAGATAGGAGCCGATAACGCCGCATGGAGAAACTTCCGAAAAGAAGTCAAGCATATCGGCGTCTTCTGCAGTCACAGACTCTGATTCAGCCCGCCGGTAGAACATGGTTTTCCCGCGCTTTTCGGAAACGATGATGCCCTCGGCAATGTATTCGTTCAGCTTCTTGCGCACAGTCGATGCGTCGAACATTCTGGGCTCGCTGAAGGAAGTAAGATAACCGTCTATCTTCTCAGCTATCTCGTTTAACGAAAGCACAGTATCCGGCGAGTCCAATATGTCAAAGAGTATGAAGTGCAGAGTGATGTCGCCGTCGGTAAAGCTTTTTGTCTTCCATGCCCTGTACAGGGGATTGTGGCGTGAAAGCCGGCTGTCTATCGAGATAAAAATGTTCTTTCCGTCGGCTGTCCGGCGGAAGCGCATATGGTCCCCCAGCCAGCTTTCAAGACGGCGGCGTTCGTCATCATATGAGCGGGCGCTTTTCTTTGTGTATTCCTCCCGGCTCTTGAAGCCGTAGACATAGAACTCCCGCATATAGTCTCGAATGCGGCTGAAGTTCTTTATCAGCTCGCTGTATGCCATGCCGCCACCGCCTTTCGTTTAAAGTTAAAAGTCTTTTGCCGCCCTGCTGTTTCTAATTCATCGGCATAAATATCTTGCGCACTCTTATATCAGCCGACGGCCAGCTTGTTCGTCTTCTTCAAATACTTCGCCGGTATCGGGGCGTCCAGTTTCCAGGTGATGTTCATCGGTCTTTCGCCCTCGTGCTTCACATAGTTTGCCGTGCCGAGATAGGTGTAGGCTTCGGCGATGCCGGTGATTCTGTCATTCTTGAATTCACGGACAAAGAGCAGCACGCGGCTGCCGCGCTCTCTGTGATGTATGTAACGCTGTCCCGTTTTTGATCCTTCCGCCGTCGTGCTCTGGCTCTGCCAATGGAAAAGCCATTCGTTGATGGAGTAATCGTTGTACATCGTTGTCGGCGAATAATCTTTATCCGCTTTATTCAGCGTCACAAAGAATACGTCTAATTTCTGATCCGGCAGCCACTTCACTCCCTCCCTCACCGTTGCAGGTTCCATAAAGTCCAGCGCCACAAGCAGCTGGTCGCGAGTGTATGTGGAATGCAGATCCAGCGGACAATCGAAACCGACGTCGACCGGAGAGTCGATGAAGTCTATGCGGTCGTACTGATAATTCAGAAGGGCTGTAAGCTCGCCTAAAAGCACCGGGCTGTCCGCAAGCTCATGGAGGTTTCCCAAAACCTCATCGCTTTTCCAGTCTTTGGCAGCCTTGCCCCAGAGAGTGATATAGAACATCTGCAGCATGCGTTTTTCAAGCGGCGAAAGCTTGTCAAAGTCCACATCATTCAAACGCGGCAGCAGCTTCAGCAGGAAGGATATCCACCTGCGGGAATCGATAACCGCAAGCCTCGCCAGCGCCTTTTCCACGGTTTTCTCCAAAGGTTCGGAGAAGTCTTCTGTCACATCCGCCCTTGCGGAAAGGCGCGAAAACGTCGAAAACTTATAAATGCTCCGCGGGTCAAGGTGGTAATAGTCAAGGAAATTGGAGAGGCTTAATTTCTGTCCCGTGTCTTCCTCAAAAGAAGCGATCCTTGACACCAGACCCGCGCTGTTTCCGTAGGAGGCCCGGATATTATCCAGAATATATTTAGCGGCTTTCTTCTCCAGCTGTATGTAGCAGCCTTTCGGCACGGAGACGAAGCCCTCTTTTATCTCCCTTGATACGCTGCGGGATGTATTTGACAAAAGGGCTGCGAATTTATCCTCAAAGTTATATTTCTTGTTTGCCTGGCCGATGAAGTCAAGAACCGTCAGGCATTCTTTATCCTCCGCAAGACGAAGACCGCGGCCGAGCTGCTGCAGGAAAACCGTAAGCGATTCTGTGGGCCTGAGGAAGAGCACTGTGTTGACTTCCGGGATATCCACGCCCTCGTTATAAATATCAACGACAAAAATAAACCGCACCCGGCCTGAGACCAGGCTCTCTTTTGCGCTGCGGCGCTCTTCATCGGCAGATCTGCCGGTCAGGAACATGGACGGGACGCCGTGCCCGTTGAAATAGCGGCACATAAATTCGGCATGGTCCACGGAAACACAGAAGCCGAGACCTTTGACTTTATCTATGTCCGTCACGTATCTCAGCAGCGACGCAACTACCATATCGGCGCGGCGCTCCGCTACCCTGCCGCTGAACGAATAGATATTGGACAATTCTGTCCTGTCATAGCCGCCGGCCGCCCATTTCAGTTTGTCTAAGTCCACAGTGTCGGTCACTCCGAAATACTGGAACGGACAGAGCAGCTTGCGGTCAATGGCTTCCGGAAGACGAATCTCAGCGGCAATGCGATCGTTGAAATACCCAAGAATGCTTTTGCCGTCCATGCGCTCCGGCGTGGCGGTCAGGCCAAGCAGAATCTTCGGCCGGTAGTATTCCAAAAGCTTCTGATAGGTCGGGGCGGCCGCGTGGTGGAACTCGTCCACGATGATATAGTCATAGAAATCGGGCGTCGTTTTTTCTGTGAAGTCCTGCGAGTTAAAGGTCTGGATGGAGATAAACAGATGGTCGATGCCGTCCGGCCGGTAACTGCCGACAAACATTTCGCCAAAATTGGCGTCCTTCAGCACCGCACGGAAGGTATACATGCTCTGTTTCAGAATCTCCTCACGATGGGCAACGAAAAGCAGACGGCAGGCCTTCCCTGCGTTCCGCTTTCGGAAGTGCTTATAGTCAAGCGCGGAGATCACCGTTTTGCCGGTGCCTGTGGCGGCCACGACAAGGTTTCTGAAATAGCCGCGAATCGTGCGCTCGGCTTCCAGCCTGTCCAGTATCTCCTGCTGATAGGAGTAGGGCTGTATATCCATCGTATAGAGTTCGGCGTTATTGCTCTCATAGTACTTTTCCGCCTGCAGCGCCCGAGCCAGGCGTTCCCGCTGCCCCTCGTCGTAATATTCAAACTCCCTGTCGTTCCAGTAATACTCAAAGGTCGCAGCTATTTTGCCGATGGTCTCGGGCAGGTCTTTCATAGTTATCTTCGTGTTCCATTCCAGACCGCTGGTAAGCGCCGCGTTGGATATATTGGACGACCCCACATAAGCCGTGGTAAAGCCGGTATCGCGGTAAAAGATATAAGCCTTTGCATGAAGGCGCGTGATCTTCGTGTTGTAGCTGACCTTTATCTGCGTATTGGGGAGCTTTCGCAGCTCTTCTATAGCCTTCACGTCGGTGGCGCCCATATATGAAGTCGTGATTATCCGGAGCCTGCCGCCCTTTTGCGTAAAGTCCGCCAGTTCTTCGATGATAAGGCGCAGCCCGCTCCATTTGATAAAGGAGACAAGCATATCGATGCGGTCGCAGGAAACGATCTCTTTCTTGAGTTCTGTATACATCTGCGGCTCATGAACCGCGCCGGTAAAGAGGCTCGACTGTGCGATCGAGCTCTCCGGCCGGACGACAGAGGCTTTCTCGTCGACCGCCCATATGCTGTTTGTCCGGTCGAAAAGCGCTAAAAGCTGTTCCGCGCGTTCCGCGACCGAGAGTGAATCGTAACTTTCTTCCCTGGTTTCGGCCATGATTATGCCAATGATTCGGTTTGCGAGGGCTACC